>JAITIP010000019.1 GCA_031279415.1 Candidatus Endomicrobium procryptotermitis
AGCATTAGAGAAAACGCCTAGGGCATTATTGCAGATTATGGCAGCAGTTTTGGCAGTATTTTAAATTTTGATAATGATAAAAAAGCGAGCCGGAAGTTTTCGGCTCGCTTTTTTTATTGAAAAAAATATAAAAAAAAGCTAGAATCTTAAAACAGTTTATTTTTTAAAATACAAATGGAGGATGTATGGAACCGTCAAAAAAAAGTAACAAAAAATGGATTATATTTGGAATTATTATTGCTGTACTTGCTTTTTTGATTGCTATAGGTCCCATACTTGTCACATTATATATGAAACATAAATATGTAACAAATTATTCCAAAGTCGTACAAAGCGAACTAATGATTAAAGTGAAAGGAGTTTTAAAACAATCTTCTGATGGAAAATCCGTTTATCTTGTCGGCGAAAACGGTTTTTTTTATGCACTTTTCGGAGATAAAGCTGAAGAATTAATGAAAAATATTGGTAAAAAAACAACCGTTTTTGGAAATATTTATGAGCCTGAAGAAGAACAAAAGATTGACGGCAATTCTGTAAGAATGCGTATAGAGGTCGTCAATATGGGATTTCCGAATTTATAATCTGCAATCAAATAAAATTTATATATAAAAATAGAGAAGAGATATTTAATTTACAAAAAATTCACATCTTTTTCAGCGATTTTTCAGCTCTGATTTGTATAATTATTTACAACGGAGGGTACTTTATGAAAAAAATAAATTTAATTCTATTATCAATAATTTTTCTGACGGGGACGCTCAACGCGTCTTTCTTACCAACACCTAATCCTTATGCAATCGGTCCTGAAGGAAGAACTGTTGACGATTTAGCGGCTAAATGGATGCCGCCTAATAGAAGTGTAAACATATTGTCAGGAAGGCCACTGCGCGCTACTGACAAAGATGGAACTCAGTCTTATTATACTACTAATGGTAAACTGGCTGTATCTTTCAGCAAAGACGGACAGGCAACTTTTACGCTTGGAAACATGTCGATATCAAAAGATAAAGATGGAAAGACGATAAGCTCTTCAAAAACTGTTAATAAAACTAATTTGGTGGAAGTTACTAATGAATTTGGTGAAGTAATATCTTATAAAGAACTCGGGTTTGGCGGCAAAATTGTAGCGGCGTTTGATAAAGATAAGAATCTTATCGCTACTTATAATTATAATCAATATGGAAAAGCTCTTCTTTCCGTTGTCAACGAGATGACAAAGGGAATGACCGTTTATGAGGAAAAAACAGGTTTGCCTACATATGATCTTGATGTTGATGGAAACCGTATGGCGAAATATATTCACGATGATAATGGAAGGCTGCTTGAAAAAATAGATGCATACGGAAACATAATACATTATGATGGCAACGGAGCTGTAACTTATGCGGAAGATAAAGATGGCGTTGTGATGTCCAGATATAATTATAAATATGATACTGATGGAAATTATGTCCTTGAAAGTGTTGTAAATCCAAGAACAAATGAGATAACGTATTTTGATGAAAACGGAAGGCAGACTGTAACTAAAAATCATGCTGGCGCCATAACTACCGATTATTTGTGGAGAGGTTCGGTGCTGGTTGCAACTTTTGACAGAGAAAGAAAAGAAACTACGTGGTATGAAATTGATGGTAAAGCAAAATATACTACATTTAACGATATAATCATAAATAAAAATCTTTATTATGAGGGACAACTTGTAGGTGTTTGGGATGCAAGAACAAATCAGGTTACGGTTTTACAGAATGAAAGAAGAGAAATTGTAATTCAGCTTGGAGGCGGTACTTCCAGTAACCCTGTTGAGTTGACTACTTTGGTGCGATGCTCCAATGAAAAGGGAGAGAGTACTGTATTGACTCTGAAAAATTTTCAGGAAAACAGCAAGATTGGAGAAGCTTACAATAAAATTGAAGAGTTTCAAGGATATGTTTTACAGTCCAATGAAAATGGAAATATAGTTGAATACGACCCCGTAATCGAGCCTACTGCCGAAGAGATAAAGAAATGGCTTGATGAAGGTTTAATAGATAAAAAATATATGTATAATCCTTTATAAAAATATCGCGCATAAAACATTTTCATAAATATTAGATTTTTTTATAAAAAAGCACGGCGGAATTAAATGCCGTGCTTTTTTATTTTAAAGCTCAACTGAGATGGAGACTATCCTGCGCACTGCGATAAACTCTGTCCCGATCTTTTTAGGTATTTAAAATTTTAAAAAAATTCACAATTTCTTTTCTTTATTATTTTAAATTTTTATATTATTATATAAATAAGTGTATATCAGCAATATAAGAAAAATAAAAATGTGGATAAGGACGCTTTAGTCATACTCCTTTCAAAAATATTTGTTTCCGATATTGGACGACGGGAAGCCGGTATTTTTACTTCAAAAGAAAAATTTAAAATTTTCCTTAATGTAAAATAAACGATTTATCCTTGAAAGTGTGCTGTATAAGAGTTATAATAAATATATAATTAATTTAAAAAAATAAAGAGGTAGAAAATGCGTAAATTTAAGCTGTTTATGAGAAAAAGTTGGGGCTGGGTTATTGCCGGCGTTGTAGCCGTAGCTATGGTGTTCCTTGCAATTTACGGCTTAAGCAAACTGGAATCTTTTTACAGAAATATGACGCTTGCGACAATGCCGCTGCAATTTATAATGGTTGCTATAAATGCTCTTATATTCGTCTTTTTTTATATGTATTTTTTTACAAAAAGAGGATTTGGACAGACAAAAAAATCTAAAGTAAAGATAGATGATATAAAAGTAACCTTCAACGAAGTTATAGGGCTTGAAGGCGCAAAAAAAGAAGCTTTGGAAGTCGTACAGCTTATTAAAGATAGAAAACATCTTCAAAAGATGGGAGGTAAGATTATAAAAGGGCTTCTTCTTATGGGACCGCCAGGAACGGGAAAAACTTTGCTTGCAAAAGCCATAGCTACCGAATGCGGAATCCCTTTTATAAATATGGCGGGCAGCGAGTTTGTAGAAGTGTTTGTCGGTGTCGGAGCTTCCAGAGTAAGAAATTTGTTTAAAAAAGCCAGAGAATACGCTTATACCGATGGAGCGTGTATAATATTTATAGATGAAATCGAAGTTATAGGAAGAGGAAGGACATTTACGTCTTTCGGCGGTGGTGAAGAAACTAACAGCACACAGAATCAGCTTCTTGTGGAAATGGACGGTTTGGACAGCAAAA
Source organism: Candidatus Endomicrobium procryptotermitis (assembly GCA_031279415.1). NCBI lineage: Bacteria > Pseudomonadati > Elusimicrobiota > Endomicrobiia > Endomicrobiales > Endomicrobiaceae > Endomicrobium > Candidatus Endomicrobium procryptotermitis. The sequence continues at coordinate 3,207 of JAITIP010000019.1, forward strand.
AAAATAATGTCATAGTAATCGCGGCGACAAATGCCGATGAAAGTGTTTTAGATAAAGCACTTTTAAGACCTGGAAGATTCGACAGAAAAATAAACATAACACTTCCCAATTTGAGAGAAAGAGAAAAACTTTTTGAATTTTATTTAAAAAAAGTGCATGTGAGCGAAAATGTAAAAATAGACAGGCTTGCAAGAAAAGCCGTTTACAAATCTCCAGCGGATATTGAAAATATCGTAAAAGAGTCAGCTTTAATAGCGACAAGAAAGAAAAAAGATGCGATTGAAATGGATGACATTTCTGAAGCTATGGATAGAATAGATCTGGGATTGGAAACTCATCTTGAAATGACCCCGAAAGAATTAGAACAAACAGCATATCACGAAGCGGGACACGCTGTCGCTTTGTATCTGCATCACCCCACAGATGACGTTTTTAAGATAACGGTTAAATCGCATGCCGGTTCATTGGGGCTTGTCGCGCATCACCCTAAAGAAGAATTTCACAGTCACAATAAAGAAAAATTATTGGCAGACATAGTCGTAGCTCTTTCCGGTTATATGGCCGAAAAAATTAAATATAATACCACGACGACCGGAGTATCTGGAGATTTCAAAAAAGCCATGCATATAGCAAATACTATGGTGTGGCAGCTCGGAATGGGCACGGGCGGTTTTGTCGGAGACTTTTCAATAATACCGAAAGAAGAAATGTCGTCTAATCTCAAAGAAAAGCTCAATAATGAAACTATCGCGATAATGAACTCTTCTCTTGCAAAAGTAGAGGAATTGTTAAGGCAGAACTGGGATGTTGTTGACGCCGTAGCCAAGAGACTCGTCATTGACAAAGAGATGGATTTTGACGATCTTGAAGAAACTTTTGAAAAGTTTGGAAAAAAAAGAGAATATCCTGCCGTTGAAGTAATTGCTGCGGAAAGTGCAAAAATAGATGGCGGTGGAACGGTATTTGCAAACTCGGATGAAAATTGTGATACGAAAGAAAAAGAATAAGCTGATATGATAAGGCATTTTATTTTGTTTGTGCTTTTAATCTCACTAAGCGCATGTTACGGAGTAAGTTATCCAAAAGGTGACATCATTGGTTCTTTAGAAGCTCTCATAAAAAAGGAAAGTGGCACAGACTGTAAAGCTTACGTAGTTGGAAAAAGCTTATATTTAGATATGCCTCTTGAAGGGCTTACATCTAAAGACCAAAATAAAGTAAACGACGCCATAAAAAAAATGCAAAACGCTGTTATGGCGATAACAAGAGTGACGCTCAGCAGCGATTCCGACATAAAATATATGGTTGTAAGTGCATTTAGTCCTGAAAAAAGCGTTTCGTTTAGAATTCTGCAAAATATAGATGACGTCAAATCGTACCTTTATATGCGCATATCGCGGGGCGATTATGAAAGCAGAAATCTATTTGAAATAGAAGGACCGGAGATGACCGCTGTTCTCTTGGAGGACAGGCACGATATAACCGACAACGAGTATGTAGGTAGAATGATTGTTTCGCAGATTAATATGGCTGCGCGGACGAATCCGTTTTTAGGCGCTTTAATCTCAATGCTGCAATTAAGATATTCGGACGTAAAAGACGGAGTTCTTTATATATCGCTGTCGGGAACAATGGACAACAGAGTTAAAGAATTTGCGCAAAATATGATAGTCGAAGAAACGAAAAAATATTCGCAAAAATATGCTCTGGACTTTACGAGAGTGATTATATTGGATAATAATAAACGGATTGTTTTGGACATAGATTTTAGTGAAGACGGCGCACAATCATAGTTATTTGAAAGTTAATATATTAAGAAAGATAGGATGTGTAATATGTTAAAGAAATTATTTTCATTAACTATTGCAGTATTTTTGACATTATCATCTTTTCCCACTCATGGTTTTTCTGCTTCACCTTTATTAAATGTTTTTAATGTCGAGGCAATAAACGCTTATGCGTTTGTTACGGAAGCTTCTTTTAAAAACAGCTCCGTATCCATTTTCAACATACAAGACCTGCATTTTAATATTGACAGCCAAAAGAAAATTTTTGCGCTGCTTGAAAATCTTCATGAAAGTTATCCCGATTTTGAGCTTTATGTTGAAGGAGCCAGCGAAAACAGTGATTTTGAATGGGTTTATTCAAGTCTCGGCAAAAAAAGTGGAAATGTTTTTATAGAAGCTTTATTTGACAGCGGGAATATAAGCGGCGCTGAATATTTTTCCGCAAAATACGGAAAAAGAATAAACTCTGTAGAAGATAAAGGTATTTTTGATGGGAATCTTCTTCTTTTTGCAGAGTTAATAGAACAAAGACCGTCAATTGAAAATCTCCTCATTCCTCTGGAAAAAAATCTTGAAAACTTAAGAAATAAATATTTTATGTCTGAACAACAAAGGCTGTTTTCCGCATATAAAAGATACCGTTCAGGTTCTTTACAGGAGTCAGAATATTTTGATTTTCTCAAAAAAGAGAGCATTAAAAAAGGGATAGACATAAACGATTATCCGAATATAGCGCTTTATGTCCTTACGAACGGGTCGGCAGCAGGCTTAAGCCAGAGAAAGCTGCAGTCGCAGATGTCAGAACTGTTTTCGAATCTGAAAAACGTTTTAAGCTATAAGCAATATTCGGAGCTTATTGCCGTTTCGAACAATTTAAAAGACAGACAGTCGCTGATTGCCTATCTTTATAAGAATAGAGAAGAAATAAGCCTCGATCATTATCCGCAATTAAACAAATTTATTACTTCCATAGCTCTTTCTGACAAAATTAATAGGCTTGAATTTATTAATGAAGAAAATATTCTTGCCGATGACTTATCAGTAAAAATTTATCCTGACGAAAATTCAAAAAATATACTTTTTATGTCGCGTTTTATCGACATATATAGAAACGTTTTGATGACCTCGGCTGCAGCAGATGAGTATCAATATTATAAAGATAATATTTCAAAGTTTAAAGCTTTACTCTTCCAGTATGCCGTGGGGAGCGGTAGTTTTGTAAGACTTAATTCTATTGAAGCAAAAGCCGTGGAATTTAACGATAAAAATCTTAAAAGAAATGAAATTTTTATAAGCAAAATGCTTGGTGATACCGAGCATCCTTCCGGTATATACCCCGATTCTCATTTTGGTGTTGAAGCAAATGCCAAAGCAATTTTTGAAAGCTCTGCGTCTTCAAAAATAAAAGTCATTGTAGCCGGAGGCTTTCACACCGCCGGAATTAACGATATTTTAAATAAAAAACGTATAAACAATATCACTTTTATGCCCAGAATTACGTCTGCGGGGCATGAAAATTCTCAAAAATATGTCGAATACGCCAGAATGCTTTACTCCGCTGGGGATGCTGCAATACCTCTTCCTGTATATAACGAGCTTACAATGGAAGAACTTTCTTTAAGAGTACTTGATACGATTTCTAAAGAACATATAAACAAAGGATTTGACTTGTCTTCTCCGGCACTAAAACAAGATATAGAAAAATTTCTGCTCGCAAAAGAAGGTTTAGAAGAAGCAGAGTTTTCTTATGATAAAGAAAGCAATGAGATGCTTATTAGATATAAAGAAAAAGGTTCAAGTATTTTTCATCCCGTCCGTTTAAGTCCGTCGGATGATAAAACGGAAAATTCTACGGGAACTCTTACTACGCTCGGGGATATCACTCCCGGTATGGTGAGAGAAATATTAAAAGGAGCAACGTTTAATGTAACCGATATAATTCCAAATATTTTTATAAAGATGGTTAGGGAGACTGATTATTATCGTGAAAGATATAATGGTTCAGATATTGAGCAACTCAGGCTGGATATTTCCTCTGGAAAATTTGATTATAAACGCTTTTTTACAAATTTTCCCTTGAAGTTGAATACTTTTGTAATAAAAATGTTATCTTCTTTCATAAATATTAATACGCAATATCCTGACATATATGAAAAACTTAGAGAAACAGCTTCTACTCTTCTTAGCTATTATGACGAGGTCGATATAAGAATAGTGGATTCTTCATTTTTAATAAATGAAGAAGGCTGGTCATTGGCGGCATTAAACACTTCAGTGCCGAAAAATGGTAAAAAATCCGCCATTTTGTATGTGCATTCAGAATTTCTCGAGGCTTTAAAATATGAGCTTTCAGGTAATTCAGATGAACTCGATAATGTTTTGAAAGAACTTATAATGCACGAAGTAATGGAAAATAATGCTTTATATAGTGAGAGTTCAATCGAGTATCAAAATTTTGGGAACTATCTCAGAAAAAAAGGGATAGGGGAAGAAGGAAGAACAACAAAATGTTTCCATGATTTTATAAAGTCAGAATTGCCGGATTTCGGGATCATGATAAAAATGCTGGAGAACACCAATTCCATCACACTGAAAGGGCAGAAAGATCTGTTAAAACTTGGTAATTCCATACGTCTTGAAGCTTTCTCAAGACATGAAGAAATACAAAGTATTTACAAGATTGATTCTCTTAGAAATAGAGATATAGATAAAGAGATACAACATGATTTGCTGATGCTTAGGATTGGAGATAATGCAGTAATTGAAAAATATGCCAATAAAATAGCTGATTATATCAAAAAGAATATTTTAAATGGAGACGCAGACGGAACTTTTTCTATAGCTGTAAGATTTACAGAGCCGATGCATATAACTCAAAAGTTAGGAAGTTTGGTGAGTGAGAAAACAGGATTAAAAATAATTAATATCAATCAAGATGACTATATGGATTACATTCCCATGATAGGGCAGGTTGCGCGTGAAAATATAGCAAACAAATTTGATATAGAAAAAGAAGCAGCATTCAATGTCGAGAATAAAAAAATTATAATTCTTGAAGATATAACTAAAACGGGCTTTGTCTTTGGGCAAATGTCGAAACCTTTAAATAAAGCACACGCCTCCAGCATAATACCTCTTACCATATTTGACATAAGAGATGCACTTGCTCCCAAAAAGATCAAAGGGGTACAAGCGCACACCCCAATAGATGAACTGTTTAATATTAATGACTATCTCAAAAGATATATGGCGGAAAATCCTGAAGATATAGCCAAAAAAATTATTGAGTTGAAAGGCAATACCACGAAATATTTTTACTACGCTCTCAGCGAGTTGATGAAAGAAAACAATGCTGCATTCGGCATTATAGTAAAAAGACTATATGAAAGCGATGCGGAGCAAGCAAGACTTGCTCTTATTGAAGATATGTCCTTAATGCATCTTAAATATCCAAGTATTTCAAGTAACATGATACCTCTTATATTTTTTATTGAAAATAATCTTACCACTGAAGAATTAAGAAAAAAAGGAAATGTTTCTACTGAATATTTTGAACATTACAGAGGAGACGAGTTTGAGGATTCAAAAGGAATTCTTGAAATGACTTCAGATGATCTTGGAAAATGGGGCGAGTTCCAGTGGCTCATTCCTCTGTACTGCAGACTGCACGGCTTTACGAAAGTGCATATAAAAATGCAGGAAGATGCTAAAATAAGAACTTCTCAAAATAATTTAATGCTTGATGTCGCGCAGCAGCTTAATATTAACATACTTTATCAGTACCAGTCTGAAGAGATTCCTAAAATTGAAGATAATAAATTAAGAGAAGATATCAGAAAAGCCATTAAAGATAAGAAACTTGAAGAAGCTGTTAAAGAAGCTCGAGAAACTTTTAGAAAAGCTATACTAAACAATGTAGAAAATGGCAGTATGGAATACAAAGACACTATCAAAGAGGTAATGAAAAAAGTTAACGAAATCGTAAGAGAGATAATTAAGTTTGATTTATCTCCGGACTCATACAGCATAGTTGTTGGGGGATCTCTTGTAAACGGAAGTGTCACTCCGTCCTCTGATATATACTATGATGTTATAGCGAGAGATAAGGCCGTCGTTGCACCGATTCGTGATAAATTTCTTCCTGCTTATCAGTATGCTTTAGAATGTACAGGGCTTGTTCCTCTCGTATCAAACGGCATGAAAGTAGACTTCCCGGGTTCTATTGAAAGCAGTTTGATAACAACGCTTGACGCCGCGATTTATGATGAAAGATCAATAGCGACTTTTTTTGATTTTGAACCCGTATATGACGCCAATTCGTCCGATGCAGCAGATGCTTTTATGAAGTATCAGGAGCATGTGTTTAAAATTCTAATGGAAAAAACTCGTGATAAAGAAACATTGGAAAGCAGAAGAAACATTTTAAAGATAATGGGGGAGGGTATTGCTTCAGTTTCAAAACCGTACTATAGAATTATAGAAAGAGGTTTTTATTTTATCCAGAAAGCCGATTCAAAAAGCGCAAAACGCACATTTTTCGGAAATTTATATGCCGCAGCCTACAGCAACAGCATATACAAATCTTACGATTACAGATGGGTAATAAGAGGTCTTGAAGTAGCGTTAAAAGAAATTTTGTTAAAAAATGCGGGTAAAATAGACAGCCTTAAAGAACTTCCTAGAGATAAAGAAAAACTTATTATGTATATGTTTGACAAAGGGATGTTTGTTAAAGATTTTAAAGCAGAAGATGCCAAAAAACTCCAGCAACATATGAGGGTGCTTATTAAATGTAGGCAGGAAAAAGTAGCAAAAGTCCTAGAATATCATTGGACAGACATGTCTGACCCGGAGATATCAGCTATAGGAGCGATTCATGCTTTTATTATTGCCAATACGCCAAAGAAGGTCTCTGATTTCCCCATAAAGGAGGAAAATATCGTAGCAGCGTATGTCGTTGAGCGCTATACTCCAAAACAGCTGGAAAAAGTCCGCTATAAAATTAACCGTTACGAAGAATGGGCGGCGGGCAAAAATTCTACAGGAAAGATGTTGATAGCTCTCTTGCTTTCTGAATTTCCTCAGAGCGAACTTATTAAAAAGGACGGAATTCTTGCGCAGCTAGGTCTGAGAAACAGCGAAATGATATCTAATATCGACATGATTTTTTCAATACGGAAATTTCCTTCTATTGATAAAATCAGTGGTGATTTTGGAATACAGAATTATATGGATGCAATCTTGAAACGCGCAGGAAAAGTAGACAGGGTTTATGCTGCTTTTGCCGACAAAGTCTCCAATTTTATCTTTCATGACTATTTTGAACAGTTTTTTTCTATTCACAAAGCGGAAGAGTTTCTTGATTACAATAAGCTTGCCGATTATTATATGAAAAAAAATCAGGATAGATTGAATGAAGAACTAAAAAATCTGCCAGCTGATAAATTGAAAAATCTATTTTTAAAGGAATACCAGCAGACCACAAAGGCGGAAATGGAAAAAAGACTCATGACAGACGGTCTTTCTGAGCTGTTGGACAAATCCAAAGTGGCAATGTCTCTAAAAAACGGGATGCTAGAGAGCCTGAGCAGTAATGAAAGTCTTAAAGCGATGATTGCAGATAAGAGCATTACTGATTTATTTACTGAAGAAGGAGTGAGAACCGTTGAGTATGAAATAGACCTTGCCAAAAATCTCGAAAAACTTTTGATATATCTTATATACGTTCCTTTGGCAAGAAGAATAAACGACATAAATCTTTTTGAGTCTATAAGGAATCTTTTATTTTATGAAACGCAGCCAGAATTATATATTAAAATACTTAGCATTTTAGAGAAGCACATCGCTACGGAATTACGTTATTCCGATTACGGAAAAATGCTTGACGATTTAAAGGAAAAGCTCGTACCTGCCTTAGAAGAAAAAGCCAGAGTTAAAAAATATGAAGTCCACACAAGGGTTAAAAGTCTATACAGTATTTTTGAAAAGATTGTTTCGTCAAGAAGAGGAGAAGAAAAACAAGTCGATTTAAACAGCGAAAATATAGGGGAAAAAATAAAAGAAAAAATAAAAGATATTTACGGCTTTCATATTGTAGTCGATGATAGCTCTGAAAGGAAAAAGGCGATGGATGCCGTTGAAAGCGCTTTTATTCAGTCAAAAGTTAATGGAAAATATTTTTATACGCTTAAGAAAAACGAGAAAGGCGAAATAGACAGGATTTTTAATTACGATATCGAGAAAGGTTTTGCCAGAGTAAAATATACTTATGAAATTAATGGAACTGCCGCTGGCGAAATCATAATATATTCCAAAGAAGAGTATGAAAATGAACATAACGGGCTGATAACAAGAGCAGATCCTGATGTCAATGAGACCAATGCCCTTGTAAAGAAATCAAAGAGAAGTTTTATACTGACATTTCCTCTTGCTCACTGGATATATAAAATGGGGGAAAGACTAATAAACAATAAATATGCCGACAGTACTTTTAACATGGAATTAACATACAATCAACTATTTTACGGAGAAGAAGAGGCTTTGGCAGATATAAAAAAAATAATGGGCGATTCCTCTTTTTACTTTTATTCTGACGATATTATTTTTGATGACAATACCGAAGACACTTTAAGAAAGATGCTCAATACAAAAATAAAAGATAAAATAGCTTATTTCGTGACCATGCCTAACGGCAGCTCTTATCCTTTAATGCTTTCATCACTGTATGAGTATAGTTACTATGAAATTCTAGCTTCTGCCGGACTGGACGCTGAAAGAGATTACATATTAACGGATATGGACGGTAATGAAGTTAAGAGGAAAAGAAGTGAGAGGAAAGGCAGAGAGATTCCTCTTTTTGTAAAATTAGTAAAAAAAGAAGGTGAAAATCCGTTTAGTGACGAATTAGATATTGAAAGATTTATGTCTTTACGGGCAAAAGTTTTGGCAAGCCTGCGCGGGCAGCCTTTGGGAGAAATAAAACCGAGCGAAAATTTTTTAAAACTATTTCAGGAAGAGGGGCAAACAGAGCCGAGCGAATTATCTCAAGAAGATTGGGAATCAATAGAAATATATTCAAATTCGCTTGGGCTTAAAAGTATTGAAGAGCTGTACTATGCGGAAATAAATGGATTGATAGATGAAGAACAAAAAAGCCAGCTCATAGATTTTGTAAATAAAAGAAAAGATACGGTTTTTGAGATTCGCAAAAAGCTTTCTGTTGAAGATGGCGGCAAACAAATAACAATAACTGCATCCGATGCCGAGTCTGAGGTGCGTGAAATACTAAAGAATTTCGGACAGAGCGTTTATGCGCAGGCTGATGCGGATAAGGGCGAAGTAGTATATAAAATCATATACTCTGGAAATAGCGATAAGGTGCAGGATATGATAGACGCTTTTAAAGAAAAAGGTTTCAGCGTAATAACTTTTAAAGACGAACAGAACAGAAATATTTCTTTCCAGAGAAGAAGAGTATATCTGAATATTCAGGCTTTAGGAAGAAATATAGCTGCCCTTGTCGGTGAAATAAGTACCTCAACAGACTATGCAGTTCTTGCCGCAAATGCTTTGATAGCGATGTTTAGTAATTCAAAAGTTAACAAAATGATAGATGGTTTATTTTATGATGAAAATTCTCTCATTATGAAAATAGAAGTATCCGAACTTTTAAGTTTAGTTCAAAGCCTACTTGCATCTGTGGACTCTAAATATGAAAATTATGATTTTGACTTGCAAATTTCAAGCAATGAGAATCTTATAAAGGATTCTGACACCTATGCTTTTGCTTCTCTGTCAGAAGATGATGGAAGAGTAACCCTTTATATAAACGAAACATTTCTCAGAGCTATAGAGAACTTGGAAGATAAAGAGCGCCTCTTTTATCTCAGGCAGCTTGCAATACATGAAGGGATGGAAAGAGCTTCTTTCCTTAAAGGCGAAATGGACAGCTATGAAGAGTTCCACAAATCTCTTTCCCAGCTTAATCCTGACCAAGCAAAGCTTATGGAGTTTGTGGCAAAAATTGCAAAAGATGAAATGGAAAAAAGAGACAAAGAACAACTTACAGGTGAAATTGCCTCAAAACTTTCCGCTTCTCAGGAATTGACTGAAGATAATCCTGCGGATTTTATTTTGATATTGGGAAACGATGAAATTTCCACGTTTGAAAAAGCTTTAGAACTGTATGACGGCGGTTTGGTTAAAGAAATTGTCGTTTCGGGCGGTGTAGGAAGGCTTACGCTGCCTCTTATTAAAAAAGCCGTTGAAATGGGCATAGGTATTCCTTTGTCAAATGGTACGGTTATTTCTTCAATGAAACAATATGAAGAATTGGGAAATTTTTCAGAAACGGAGTTAAGACAGTTGACAACAGAAGCGGACATAATCAAATTGATTCTTCTAAATATTGCCGCAAAGAGAGGAATGGACATAAAACAAATAAAAATTTTGAAAGAAGAACGTTCAACCAATACAATGGAAAATTTTGATAATGACGTCATAAAGAATTTAATTGAAGAGATAAAAGTCAAAAAAGGTGGAAAGGCTGTAAGAGCTGCTTACATACAAACGCCTGTGCAGCAGCTTAGGGCGCAGGCAACATTTAATTCAGTTTTCAGAGATAAAATAATAAACGGCGAAATTGAAGGTATAAGTGTAACTGTTTCAGATTTTTATGAAAGAATGAGTGTTGAAGATATTGTGCGACAATCTGCAGCAGAGATTTTAAGACTTATAATATATTCTCTCAAAGGGGATGCTATTCCAGCAATAAACGACAGCGGTTTAATATTTGACGGCGTTATTGGAGCGGACATTTTAATAAAAATTACGGCTTTGCTTGAAAATCTGGAAAATAAACCAGTTTTAAGAAAAAATCTCTTTAACATTATAAGCAATACTAAAGATTCAAACGGAAATACTTTGTTTCCTGACAAAAAAAGCATTATTGACGCTCTTGACGGTAAAGTTGCGGCTGATTCTTATCAGTTTGAAGCAATGAAAATATTTTTGGATTTCGTTTATTATGACATTGAGAGAAACAAAATATATAAACATTCAGCCGTTGAATCTTCTAAGGCAGCAAGAGTTTTAAGCAAAATGCCTTTTGTTATTCAGGAAAAGGCTGTAGATGCCGTCGATGTCGCCCCGCAATATTTAAAAGACGAGGACAGAGTCTTCATATTTGATATTGAAAACGCGGCTTCAAACGCGGCTTTAATCGCATATATGGGATCGTATGGCACAAAAGCTTTTTCGATTATGCCAGTAGAATATATAAATTCCGACAATGTTTTGTTTGATTTCCAAATCAACACCGGCGCTAGAGACATTGTGGTAAAAGCTGCTCTTGTGAAAGTTAAAACTGAAAACGGTATTTTTTACAATCTCCAATATTCACTGCCTTTTATCTATGAAATGCCGTCAGATAAAATCAATAAAGAGGCAAAAGAGCAATTACTTAAAGGCATATTTGAAAATCTTGAAATAATGCAAAAGCTCAAAGCCGAAGGATTGGATCTTTCAAAATCAAAAAATCTACTTTTCGTAAACCGTTTACCAGATAATAGAACTCTTACTACAGTAAATGCCGCCGCGCAAAGAATAGCCGAATCTACTGGTCTTGACAGCGAAATGCGTAAAGTTGAAAGCAAATCCGAAAAGAAAGGTATTTATAATGAAAAGCTTCATGTGTCGGCAATGCTCAGAAGCAGCGGGGATAGCGGAATAGGAGAAATAACTTTACTCCAAAATTATGCTGAAACCGTGTTAAAGCCTGCGGGAGTAAATGGATTTACAATGAATGATATTTTCTCCGTAGATAATCCGCTTGCCGCAAACTATTTGCTTTTGGATTGGATGTCCGTTCCCGAAGCTCAAGGAATAATCACAGCTGAAGATTTGGCAGTAGATATTTCGGAAAGGGATACCATCAATAAAGAACGTACGGCAAAAAGGAAAAATCTTGTTGCGATGAAAGTTTACACAAAACTTTCAGCTGAGCAGAGAAGTGAAGTTGAGGCATATTATATGGCAAACACTTCATGGCTTGATGCCTTTGCCGCAAGCGAAAAAGCAAAATATAATATTGATATCGACGATGCAATGTTTATAAGAATTATGGCATTGCAGCAGATGCTTTTTGAACTGCAGTTAAAACAAACATTGTTAAAAATGGCCGATATGAACATATCAATGTATGTAAAAGAGATAAATGCCGATAATGCCGAAATAATAATATCGAAATGGATTGCCCGCGGGATTACGTCATTTACAGTTGAGATTGATTCTATTGATGCTGAAGTTCTTAATAATATTGCAAAAGCCGCGGCAGAATCTGGATTTTTTATAAATGTTTTTGTAAAATCCGCCAATATGACTTCTAAGTCCGCTAAAATCGTTGCGGATATGGGGTATACGCCTGTTATACAGTTTCAGAATGTGAGCCAATATGAAAATATTTCGGGATATAAAGTTGAAATTAATGATAAAACTTTTGAGACGCATTCAAGTGTTGAAGAACTTTTGAAAAATTCAGCACAGTCTGGAGCTTTGTCCGTAGACTATCCTATAGGTTTATTATGGGGGGAAATTGTTTCTGAAGATTCTGCGCAGAATTACAGAATTCCACCAAAAGGTTCCAAGCGCTTTGAGGGATTAAAATTAGGTTGGTTTAAAATCGGACAAAAAACTTTTGAAGAAAGTTATGCAGGAAGTTATATAAATGCTGTTGAGACGGGCTTAAATACAGATATTTTACAAACAACTTTTGATATTAATGCTGTAAATGTGAAAATTAACGGACAATCTCTGCCTGCGGTTTATGCCGCAGCTCTCATAGGAAGTTTGGCAAAACAAAACAGGCTTTCGGAGATTAAAGATTTTAAAGAAGTTACAATTTCACTGATAGATGCACTTGGTACGAAAGAAAATCTGAAAATAGCAGGGCCCTATCTTGACAAGCTGCTCTTAAACTATAATTCTTCCGAAGGTGAACAAAAGGAAATCAATGCCGCAAAAATTGCCGGCTTTATACAAGGGTTAAGTGAAAATATAATAATTAATGGGCGCAATGGAAAGTTTACTTCGAAAGCGGTTGCAAAAGTGTTTGCAAGCCTTATGGCGGAAGCCTCATTATTTAAAGCCGGATATTATCCTTCCGCATATGCTCAGGATTTACCTGCGGAAATGTTGTTGGGCAAAGTACAAGATATCCTTAAAAAATATACTTTTGCTGCAGCTTCGGCCGAGATAGAACCTATTTTATTAAATTTGTCCATACCTATACAAAAAATGGGCTTTACTTTTGATATATCTAAAACCGGAGAACTTGTGCAAAGTAAAGATAAATCGGAAAAAGTTTATAAAGCTTACACAGATATTACCAATTATATGCTTGACATATTTATAGACAAAATTGTGACAAAAGAACAAATAAGAAGATCTACAAGAACTTCATCCTTAGAAGCCATAAAGGACATTATGTCAGCGGCATAATGCATATGGCAAATAAAAAAGTTGCAGGTTGTTGCAGCCTGCAGCTTTTTTTGTGTATTGTAAAAAAGATCCGGATATCAAATGAAAAATAAAATCATAACTTTTGCGGTGCTTTGTTTTATACTTTCCTTTTTGGGCTGTCACAGAATTTATAAAAAGCAGCAAATTCTTCAGAATGTAGATAATTCTATGTTTGATCCTAAAGAAGTTTTTATATACGAAGAAAATTTATATTTGTCATATAGTCATGAAAATGAAAATTTTTATCTTTACACAAGACTTCCAAAAGAAGGCAGCAGAAAAAACAGGAGAAATGCCGTTATTGAAATGGAAATAACGCAGAAAATTCCGGAAGGAATTAAATACGGCGCTAAAACAGTTACCCTTGTCAAAAATATTCTGCAGCTGGCCTGTGAAGAGGTCATTGCAGAAATGGCCCCGCAGTCAAACAACAAAGGAGCGATGCTGCTTACCGGATTTAAAGACATAATTTTATACAGAGATTCCGATGGAACAATAAAAGTATGCGATCCATCGCGGTTGCCCAAAAGCATTGAAGTAATTGATAAAATAGATAAAAAGACCATAAGGAAAAACACATATTCAAAAATAATAGAAATTCTGAAAAATGAATATCCCTACAATAAAAGATTTGTTCTGCCGATTGATACCGTTCCTCTGATACCGTATATTTACGTCGATATGGAAAAAAACATTGCCGCAGCTGTAAAACTTCCGGATTATTATGAAGTTCAAAAAGAGGCATCACCTCTGGGGTTTTCCATTGATTTAATATACTCATTTTTTATTAAAAGTCATGTATTTGCAGTAATAAAGTCACCTTTTACGTCTTTTCACAGGCTTTTTTCAACGGCTATGTACTCACTATACTCTGGACTTTCTCCGCAGATAGAAAATATCAAAGGCAATATTCCGCCTTTATACGAAGGCGATGAAATGATGGACATAAAAGCTTTTGAAAAATATCTCGATTTCAATATAACTGAAGAAAAATATATGGGGAGGGCAAGGATACTTGTTACTGGAAATTCTTTTTTCCCTGATTTTATAGAACAGGCTGCAAAAGCGAAAAAAGAAATCAACATACGACTCTATATTTTTAAAGCCGATCCGTATAGTATTACGATAGCCGACCAACTTAAAAAAAAATCCAACGAAGACGTCAAAGTTAAAGTTTTGATTGATGAAATCAACGCTATATTGAATTGGACAAAGGATCCGGAGCAGCTGTATTCCAAAGATTATATTATGCCCGATATTAAAAAATATTTGAAAGAAAATTCCAAAGTAAAAGTGCGCACGCATTTAAATACGTGGGCGAATTTTGATCATTGCAAAGTGATTATTATAGATGACAAACTTGCATATACTGGCGGAATGAACTTTGGCGAGGAGTACAGATATTTTTGGCATGACATGATGATTGCCCTTGAGGGCCCTGTAGTTGCAAAACTGAAGGATGACTTTGACGGCGCGTGGGCTTTTGCGGGAGCCGGAGGTGATTTCGCCGCTGCGGCAAGAGCTGTATTTAAATCTAAACACGATTATAATAAGGATATCGAACCCGACATGTTTTATATGAGGACTCTTTACACAAAACCGAGTTCGGCAGAAATTTTTGAGGCGCAGATGGAAGCGATTAAAAGGACAAAAAAAAGAATTTACATACAAAACGCGTATTTTTCTGACGTCAGAATTATTCAGGAACTCATTAACGCCAGGTTGCGCGGCGTTGATGTAAGAATAATTCTTCCTTCTGAAAACGATAATGTAATGATGGATAAAAGCAATATGGTCAAAGCCAATATAATGTTTAATAATGGCATAAAAATCTATTTTTACCCGAAGATGTCCCATGTAAAAGCCGCGATTTATGATAACTGGTCATGCGTTGGTTCTGCAAATTTTGATAAATTAAGCCTTTACATAAATAATGAGATGAATCTGGGCATATCAAATGCTGAATTTGTCAGCGATTTAAACAACAAGATATTCATAAAAAGTTTTTCCGAATCGAAGCTTATGGAAAAAGAATTGGATATTTCACCCGGCGACTATATCATGTCATTTTTAGCCGCACAGGGATGATTAAGGTCAGTAGCCGCGCAGCTAAAAGTTGAGTAATGGCAAAAAACAGTGGAGCATGGATTTAAAATTTGACAACGACACCAATATTAAATATACTTAAAATCCAAATAGAAAATGGGGCTATAGCTCAGCTGGGAGAGCGCTTGCATGGCATGCAAGAGGTCAGGGGTTCAATCCCCCTTAGCTCCACTTTAACAAAACAACAAATCACTTGAACCCTTAATATAAAAAATACATAAAAAATCAGACATTTTTAACAGGCATATAGTGAGTGTCCCAGACGAGCGGTGTAACAAATGAGGATGACAAGTCTCGACTACGGGATTATTTTTGTTTCTTTCAGATAATAATTTTACTAGAAAAGATTACGGAACTATCCCTTGACAGATAGTGAATAATTTGTTAAAATATCCTTATAAAGAATAAATAATACAAGGAGAAAGGCAATGGATTACTTTGAATTTCAAAAGAAGTTTCCGACGGAAAGAGCAGTAATAGATTACTTCGTTAAGATTAGATACAACGGCAGTGTTGTATGTCCGAAATGCGGTAAAGCGGAAGGAGTATATCGTCGCCATACTGAACCGAGAAAAATACATTGCAATCATTGCGAAAGCGAATACTCAATTTTTTCAGGCACGATATTTGAAAAATCGGATACAGATTTAAGGAAGTGGTTTTACGCTATAAATCTTGTTATATTAAGCAGGAAAGGCATATCAGCATTGCAGTTGAAAAGAGAGATAGGCGTTACATATAAAACGGCGTGGAGAATGTTAAAGCAGATAAGAACAGCGATGGGCAATAAGGATATGAGTAAAGCATTTGAGGCTATCGTTGAGATCGACGAAACTTATGTAGGCGGTAAGCCCCGTAAAGACAATAATGACGACTTGCCAAAGCCTCCGTTAAAAAGAGGCAGAGGCACAAATAAAACAGCAGTAATAGGCGTTAAAGAGCGTAATTCTAAGAGAGTATATGCTCAGATAGCATTTCCGAATAAAGACGGCAAGAAACTAACAGGAAAGCAGTTGTTTAAGGTTTTAGATAGGGTTTGCAAAGACAATACAACGATAATAACAGACGATTTCAGCGGATACAATTTTTTAGATAGAGAAAACATAAATAAGTATGTCAGATTGTCGGTAAACCATTCAGCAGGGCAGTATGTTAGCAGTAATGGAGTGCATACAAACGGAATAGAGAGTTTTTGGGCTTTACTGAAGAGAGGCATCTATGGAATTTATCATCATATTTCAGTAAAATATATGCAAAGATATATCAACGAATTTACGTTTAGAATGAAGGATAATAGTTTTGACGGGTTGTTGAAACAGTGTGTTTTAGTTTAAATGGGGAATTTTGTGGAGCAAGAAATAGAATTACAAAAGAAATTTTACGAAATGTTAGGGGCAACTCCCGATTTGTCTCATAACACTGATGGCGTTTTTCGCGGTTGTTTATTTGAAAATAAAAAAACGATAGACAATATAAACGAAACATTATGGCAAGCAATAAAATATCTTGCTCGTCGCAGAGAGCGTGGCGAAAAAATGCCCGCTACTATAATTCTAAACGACCTTATCCGTAAAACTGCTTATATTTACAAAACGCAAGATGTATATGAGGAAATGCACGGCGATTATTTTGGAGCGGCAAGTAAAAATAATAAGAATATGCCTCTCATATACAATACAATACCGTACAAAAAAATATGTTACAGCAATATTGACGAAAGAGCTGAGCTAATAAATATTGTTAAAACCGAATCTTTTATCCCCTATCGTGTAGATGCCCGCAATATATTCGGATTATCACAAGAGTTTTATAGGCAATTTAAACAAGATAAAGACGCTTTTTTAAAAGGCAAAAATGCCGAAATCCGCAAACCATTTATCCTGAAAGACCGCATCCTTCCATATGGAAAAGAAGATAATTTTGAGTTTGAAAAAATAATGGATTGTTTGAACCCCGCTTTATTGCAACGAGAACAGGGTGCATATTATACACCTCCTGCCTATGTTAAACAAATGCAAAAAATGTTATTGCAGGCAATTTCTGAAGTGCCAAAAGATAAAGACTATGTTATTATTGACAGATGTGCAGGCGTGGGAAATTTAGTTGAAAGTTTATCTGACGAAGTTTTAGAGCATTGCATACTTTCAACAATAGAATATAACGAATATGTAATATTGAAATATAAGTTTCAAGGCAAAAGTGCAGTAGTCATTCCCGATACTGACGCATTAGAGTACGATATAATTCCCGCTGAACGTGAATTTTTGACAAACAGAGTTTTAAACGATTATGTGCGTGAAAAGGTTTTGGATGATAATTGCGTAAAAATTATTGTAGAAAATCCTCCGTATTCCGAGTCTGGAAGTGGTGGCACTCAAAAGACGGGGCGAAAAGAAAATAAATGGAAAAAAAGTTTTATTTGCAAGGAAATGAAAAAGGAAGTTAAGGGTGTAGCCACAAATGAACTCGGCAATCTTTTTATATGGTCGGGTTTTAAATATTACTTAAAAAACACAACCGATTCCTTTATTGTATATTCGCCGACAAAATATTGGCGTAATCAAGAGCTTGTAAACAAAAAATTCCGTGATGGTTTTTTATGTAATCGTAAGGAATTTCACGCTCCGCAAAATTCCGCAACAGGCGTAATATGGTGGCAAAATATAGATGAAAGACGTGAAGAATTGCCGCCGATGACACCATACGATATACAAAATGATGAGCCCGTTATTTGCATAGATGCTGGCGGTGATATAACTTTACGAAAAGCCCATCATAATTTTACAGAAACGTATGATAACCGCACATTTGATAACGATGTAAGGGGTATTTTGTGCGAAAGCGATGGTAGTGAGTATGTAGAAAATGGTCGTGATGTTTCCGAAAAACCATTATACAATGAGAATATTATTGGTTATTTGATGGTTCATTCCTTTTTGATTGACAGAAAAAATGTATCGCTAACAAGATGCGGTTTATATAAAGGACACGGCTTTTATGTTCGCTCCGATAATTTTATTGAAAAACTACCGCTATTCGTGACAAGTTGCTTCCCTTATGACAAATGGTGGAAAACAGATGTGTATTCTAAATGTTACGACGGGCAAGGCTCATTTATGGGCGATACAGTATTTTTAAAAAAGTGTCTTTTTTATACTGCTTTATCGCCTAAAAACAAGTGTCGCAGTCTAAGGGGTAGCGATAATCGTAATTATCGTAATGAGCTGTGCTTTGATGGAAATACTTTGGCTTTGCAAAGGTTAAAGGAATTACCCCAAACCTCTGCCCGTGAGGATTTTTTATTAAAATTGTGGGATGGACTTCTCGCAAAAGCAAAAGAAACAGACGAATATAAAGAGATTATCAGAAAATACCCATCGGCAACACTTGGATTGTGGCAGATTATGGAAGAAATCAATCTTGAAGAGATTATAGGACAAGACCGCAACGGCAAGGATATAAAAAAGCGTAAATATCCTTCATTGGATTGGGATGTAAAAGCCATTGATAAAGAAATAAAGGCATATTATACGGACGAAATTATAAGCGACTTAAAGAAGTATGAATTGATTAAATAACCTTATATAACTATCCCCAAAGGTATAATTCCGAAATAGTATAAAGAAGTTCACATAAATTTTACAATGGGGTAACAAAAAATTAACAAGGGGAGGGTATAATGATATGTGGTGAATGATATGTGGTGAATAGAAGAGAGTGTAGAATGAGT
>JAITIP010000020.1 GCA_031279415.1 Candidatus Endomicrobium procryptotermitis
ACTTTTAAAACCTTTCTCACTACCCACAACGCATAATCCGTAAGGTAGTGTGTCAAAGCCATAGTACTTTAAAACTGCTATAATCTATCAGAAAAATTTTTTTCAAGATGTCAAGGGATTTATTTAGACTATAAATTTTAGTTATAGTTAAAAAGAAGCTTTTTTGTAACTTATTAGCCTGCAAAGCAAGCGCTGTCTTCCGCATTTAAACCCGTTAAGCCGAGTTCCGAAAAGAATTTTTTCGGAACCCGGACTCGTTAATTTGCAGCTTAAAAATTGTCTGCCAACTCTTCCATAAATGACTGCGGGTGAAGGCAGGCCGGGCATTTTTCAAGTGCTTGTTTACCTTCATAAACATATCCGCAGTTACGGCATTTCCATCTTATAGGAGCATCTTTTTTGAAAACTCTGTCATTATCCACATTGTCAAGAAGTTCCAGATATCTCGTTTCGTGATGCTTTTCAACTTCGGCAATAAACTTAAAACAGGCCGATATTTCAGGGAAACCTTCCGACTCAGCAACCTTTGCAGCTTCAGGATAAAGTTTTGAATGCTCTTCATTTTCTCCCATAGCGGCAGCTTTTAAATTTTGCGCTGTAGTGCCTATTTTTCCGGCGGGATACATTGCGGTAATTTCAAGGTCTCCTCCTTCCAAAAATTTAAAAAATCTTTTTGCATGTTCCTTTTCATTATCCGCAGTTTCCTGAAAAATGGCCGAAATTTGCTCAAATCCCTCTTTCTTTGCAACAGATGCAAAATAAGTGTACCTGTTTCTAGCCTGCGACTCCCCCGCAAAAGCCTCAAGCAACTTTTTCTCCGTCTTTGTTCCTTTCAATGATTTTGGCATTTTACGTCCCCCTTTAATAAAATTTTTTAAAGCGTAACTTCGTTATACCAGTCTCCGTGCAAATTACATTTTTCAATTATCTGAATTTTTCCTTTTGTACCTTCTTTAAGATGCACTACGGACGCAGGGTTTACATTCTCCGAAATATCGGTTGAAGCAATATATTTATTGTCATGATAAAACACGATTCTGACAATATGATGCTCGGCAAGCGACGGATGAAGTATTTCGCCTACTTTTACATGAACGTCTACACACCCTTTTCCTTCAATCAACCCGCATTCTTCTACGATCGTAATCGCCGGAATATGTTTTTTTTCACTCTCCCCATTTTCAGACTTATACTCAGGCGTCTTATACGCGTTTTCTTTTTCGGAAAACATATTTGATAAGTGACATACAGGACAAACGTCCGTTTTTCCATCTAAAGACACATACCCGCAGACTTTACATACTAAACCTTTCATTTTCTTTCCCCCGTATTGTTTTATTTACTGCTGATAAGGCATGCAAAATCATAAAAAAAACGGTGCATTCGTTTTACCCTTTTATTTTCAATGCGAACTCTTTTCCGGTTTCATAACATTTTTTGAGTTCTTCATCTGAAGGTGCATAGACGGCTCTTATGCCGTCCAAAGTTTTTTCTATTCCAGATTGCATAAAAATTTCTTCGATATTTTTCACGCCCTCACCGCTCCATCCGTAAGATCCGAAAGCAAAAGCTTTGCGTCCTTTGGGCTTGAAACCTTTAAAATAATGTAAAAAACTCGCTATGATAGGAAGCATGTCGTTATCGTGCGTCGATGAACCAAAAACAAATCCTTTGGCATCTAGCATATATGCCGCCAAATCGGTTTTATTGCATTTCATAATGTCAAACAAAAAAGCTTCAACGCCTTCCGAAGTAATGCCTTCAAGAATCTTTTTTGCCATTTCATATGTAGAATTCCACATCGTTTCATAAACTATGGCAACTTTGTTCACTGTTGAATTTGCCGACCAAAAAAGATAATCATCCCAAATTTTTGAAATATGGCTGCGCCATACCAAACCGTGACTCGGAGCAATCATATCTATAGCAAGATTTAATTTTTTAATCGCGTTAAGTTTTATCGTGATAAGATTTCCAAAAGGCCAAAGTATGTTTGCATAATATTTTTTTGCTTCTTCCATTAACACGCTGTGATCTACTTCATCGTCAAAAATCTTATTTGTGGCATAATGCTGACCGAACGTGTCATTTGAAAACAAAATTTTATCGAAAGATGAATAAGTAAGCATGCTGTCAGGCCAATGGATCATTGGAACGTCGATAAATTCCAA
Organism: Candidatus Endomicrobium procryptotermitis; assembly: GCA_031279415.1. NCBI lineage: Bacteria > Pseudomonadati > Elusimicrobiota > Endomicrobiia > Endomicrobiales > Endomicrobiaceae > Endomicrobium > Candidatus Endomicrobium procryptotermitis. The sequence continues at coordinate 2,172 of JAITIP010000020.1, forward strand.
AGTTCTTTTTCCTATATTTATGTTCTGCCCGAACTTTACCGTGACAAAGTCTCCGCATACTCCGTAATATTTAAGCAGCCCCTGCCTGCTTTTTTCTGTACCGTAAACTTTTGCATTAGGACACAGTTTGATTATTTCCGCAAATACTCCTGAATGATCCGGCTCTATATGATTTATAATTATCATCTCAATTTTTGAGAGAACTGTAATCTGTTTTATGTTTTCAATAAAATCTTTTGCAAAATCTTTACAAACCATATCTATAAGTGTTACCTTTTCATCAAGAATAAGATATGAATTATACGTTACACCTCTGTTTGTTCTATAAGTGCTTCCGTGAAAATTTCTTGTGCCCCAGTCAACACATCCTACAGAATATACATTCTCTTTAATCAAGCGAGCCGCCATTTTTAATTCTCCTTAATTATTTTCAGTCTTTTTTTCTTTTTCCCAGCTGTCTGTCTATAAATAAGAGGCTTCCTTTAGAGTTGATTGTCATTTCCAGTTGCGCAATTATCGTTTCGACCGCAGACTCTTCTTCAACCTGTTCATCGACAAACCACTGAAGAAAAGAAAGAGTTGCATAGTCTTTGTCTTCATTGGCAATATTGACCATATTGTTTATCAGACCTGTAACATATTTTTCATGATTAAGCGCATCTTTATACATGTCAAGCGCAGTATTCCATTCATGCGGCGGCTGGTCTATCTGTAAAAGTTTTACTCTAGCGCTTCTTTCCGTCATGTATTTAAAAATTTTATCGCAATGAGAAAGTTCTTCTTCATACTGATACCTGAACCATTGCGCCATACCAATAAGATTTATGGCATTGCAACAAGCCGACATCGACAAATAAAGATATGCCGAAAAATATTCATTTCTGATTTGTTCATTTAAAGCGTTATACATTCTTTCGGAAAATTTTCCCATCATAATAAACCTCCTATTGCAAATTTATTTTTTGTTACGGATAGAAGCGGCAAGACAAGAAGGGCATTCATCATATTCAGCCGCATAACGTGCTTTGCAGCGGGCACATATTTTTATTTTTTCATTGGGAATAATACCGCACAATCTGCAAAACCCCGGATGGAAACAACCCATTTTAAGTTCCGTTTCACAATGCGGGCAGGAGCAACTTTTTATTTTCCGCATAATTATTTACCTTTGGATTTATAATTTTCTATTGCTTTATGCAAAGCGGCGGCACCTAAATTTGAACAATGCATTTTGTTCGGAGGTAATCCGCCTAAAGCTTCAGCAACTTGAGCATTTGTAAGCTGCATGGCTTCGTCAAGCGTTTTGCCTTTAGCCATTTCTGCTACCATTGAAGATACAGCGATCGCGGCGCCGCAGCCAAAAGTTTTAAATTTAACGTCTTCAAGTATATTATCTTTAACTTTAATGTAAAAAGTCATCATATCGCCGCATATGGGATTACCGACTTCTCCTATGCCGTCGGCATCTTTTATTTCTCCGACATTACGTGGGTTTGCAAAATGATCCATAACTTTTTCCGAATAGAACGCCATCTTTTTTTCTCCTCAAAACTGCCGTTTTAAAAACAATTTTATTTTATAACGCAAATCTTAAATCGCTTAAAAAAATTATCACTTCTCATCGCAAATATCACAGTGTTCATGGTCATTATCGTCATAATCCGTACCAGGTCCTGCTTTCATTCTGCTGCCTGTTTTAAGAAAATGTGAATATAGCGGTGACATATCTCTCAGTTTTTGTACAACAGGGGGAAATTCTTCAATTAGATAATCTATCTCTTCTTCGCTATTGTATTTTGAAAGCGTAAACAAAATAGAACCCTGCCCTACGGCGACATCCACATTCATTGCGGTTAAAACATGAGAAATTTTAAGATTTTTATTTGCACACGCAGAACCGCTTGCTGCCATAATTCCTTTTGCATCCAACAACAAAAACAGAGCTTCACCCTCAACAAATTCTATCGAAAAATTTATGTTTCCCGGAAGACGGTTTTTCTTGCTGCCGTTGAGATAAATGTAAGGGATTTTTTTTGGGAGTTCTGAAATCAGCTTATCCCTGAGATTTCTCATTTTTTCGGCATTTTTCACCATTTCAGATTTTGCAATCTCGCAGGCTTTTGCAAATCCTGCTATAGCCGCAACATTTTCTGTTCCTGAACGTTTCGAATTTTCTTGAACCCCGCCTTCAATCTGTGGCGTAATTTTTACGCCTTTTTTAAGATAAAGCGCAGCCGCGCCTTTTGGCCCGTACATAACGGAAGCGGAAAAAGTTAACGCGTCAACACCGAAATCTGCTGCATCAATGGGAATCGTCCCACATGCACTTACCGCGTCCGTATGAAAAAGTGCTTTGCTTTGAGATTTAACTATTGAGACAAGTTTTTTGATATTTTGAATTGTGCCGACTTCCGGGTTTGCAGTCTGGATTGACACTAAAATCGTATCATTTTTCAACGATTTTTTAAGTTCTTCCTCAAAAATGTTTCCCTCCTTGTCAACCGGAAGATAAGTTATTTCAAAACCGTCTTTTTCTAGTCTTCTTGCCGCATTCAATATTGAAATATGTTCTATGGCGGATACTATTATATGCTTGCCTGACTTTTTATAAGCGTCCGCAATACCTTTCAGCGCCAGATTATTTGATTCCGTCGCGCATGAAGTAAAAATTATTTCTTCTGGCTTAATGTTTATTAATGTGGCAACCTGTTTTCTGGCTTCTTCAACAGCATTTTTTGAAACCGAACCCAAAGAATAAATGCTTTGTGGATTACCATAATAATCCAAAAAATACGGTTTCATTGCTTTAAAAACATTTTCGTCAATTTTTGTATTTGACTGATTGTCAAAATAAATCTGTTTCATCATCGTTTCCTTTATATCTTTTCAAACATTTCCTTGCTTACGCCGCAGATAGGGCAAGTCCAATCATCGGGAATTTGCTCAAAAGGCGTTCCCGAAGCTATTCCTGAATCTGCATCACCTGTTGTAGGATCATAAATATAACCGCAGGCCGAACATTTCCATTTTTCCATAATTTTCCTCCCCCCATAAAAATTACTTCAATTTCAATTGTATTATCCTTTTTTATTATCACTTTTGCAAGCTTTGCAAACGCCGCTGTAACAGATAAAAACATCCTCTACTTTATGCCCATCAATAGCGTGTTTTAAAATATTTTTATAGCATATTTTCACATCGTATATTCTTCCGCATTTGCTACATACAAAATGGCAATGAGGTTCGGTATTCGCATCAAAACGCATTTCGGAATTCTTCATTTTAATACATTTTATTATTCTTTCTTTGACAAGTTTATTAACCGTATTATATATAGTAGTTTTGGAAACCGTGGGAATATCTTTAACTATCCTTTTATAGATATTATAAGCCGTAGGATGGGAATCAGTATTCATAAGAAATTCTAATATCTTCCTGCGTTGAAAAGTCTGCCTTAAACCTAATGATAAAAACTTATTTGTAATCATTACAATTTATAATTATAGCAAATAATTTTATTCTGTCAAACTTTTTGCCGCAAGTGGAGGGCGATTTTTAACCGATTTTTTAATGTTTGACTAAATTTTTATAAAATAGTATTATTGAAAAGTATTTTGTTTCAATAAATAAAAGGAGAAGTGTTGATGAAAAAGATATTATTGTTATTGGTACTTGCCATATTTGTTCTGTCCGCTTGTAAAGAAAAGGCTATTGTAGTTGCAAAAGTGGGTGGAACGGAAATAACGGACAAAATGCTTGCCGGAAAATTACAAAACACGCCTCCCGCATACCAAAATTACGTAAATACAGCTTTGGGAAGAAAACAATTCGTTGAAGCCATAGTAAGAGAAAATATTATGATTGAAGCTGCCAAACAGGCCGGCGTAAGTAAAAGAAGCGAATATATAGAAACTTTGGCGGATTTCAAACGCGAACAAGAACGACAATATAATGAATACCGTGATGGCCTTTTGATAGAGACATATCTCAGGGAAATACATACAGGAATAACGGCAAACGAATCGGATATTGAACAGTATTATGCGGAAAATAAAGCAATTTTTGATGCGCCGATAGAATATATGGTGAAACATATTCTTGTTACGGATAAATCTGAAGCGGAAGCCGCTTATGCAAGACTTGAGAAAGGCGAAAAGTTTGACGATGTCGCAAAAGAAATTTCACAGGATACGGGTTCCGCGGCAAACGGCGGTTTAATAGGACCTTTTAAAAGGGGAGAGCTAGTTGCAGAATTTGAAAAAGCCGCGCTTGAACTTAAAAATAATGAGTTGTCCAATATAATTGAAACTTCTTACGGATATCATATAATCTTTAAAGTTTCCGAAAATAAGCTTCCCAATATACAGTACGAACAGGCAAAACCTGAAATTAAGAGAATTTTAGAAAAAGAAAGGTTTGACAAATGGTTTGAAGACACAAGAAAAAAACTTGGTGTGACTGTCGATGAAGTTAAAGCTAGAGCTGTAACAATTATACCACAGATGGAAATTAATGAGTCTAAACTGCCTGCAAACAACGAATTTTCGGAAAATTAAAAGAATTTTAATAGGAGAATGGGAAATGGTAAAAAAATTATTGTCGGTGTTTATGTTATCGGTATTTGTAACGTGTAATGTTTTTGCAGTTGATTCAGATGTGGATAAAACAATTGCGGTAGTTAACAATGAACCTATAATGGCTTCGGAGTTTAACAAAGTTCTTATTCCAATGCTTGAACAGTATAAACAGACGGTTCCTGTTTCAGAGCAAAGCGAAGCTAGAATTAATGAATTTAAGAAGGCCTTGCTTAATCAGAGAATAGAAGACATTCTTTTAAAACAGCAAGCAAAAAAAAATAAAATAAAAGTTTCCAAAAAGGAGCTTGGAGATGGTATTGCCCAGATAAAAAAAAGATTTGCCAACGAAGCCGAATTTAATGCAGAACTTAAAAAAGAAGGCATTACGGCGGCAGAATTCGAAAAAAGGATTGATGAACAGATGTCTGTCATGAAACTTATCGAGCAGACAATGAAATCAAAAACAAAAACTCCCGATGAAACTCAGGTAAAGAATTTTTTTGATTTGGTGCAGGTTAAAATGAAAGGCGGTGAAACGGGTCTTTCTAAAGAAGATGACGATATGGTTGCAAATGTTGCCAATTTCATTAAAAGAATGTCCTCGGAACAGGTAAGACTTAGACAGGTTTTTGTAAACTCGCCCAAAGGTTCGCCTGCGGAAGAAGTTAAAGCTGCCCAATCAAGAGTTGAAATAATAAAAAAAGCCGTTAAAAGTGGAGATAGTTTTGCCGATATAGCCGCTAAATATTCCGAAGATCCTGCTTCAAGAGCTAGAAACGGAGATATAGGCATAGTCGTTAAAGGCGATTTGCCTGTAGAAATAGATAAAGTTATTTTTAATATGAACGTTGGCGAATACACAAAAGATCCCATTAAGACAGATAACGGTTATCATTTCCTAAGAGTCGAAGAAAAGAGAGCCAGTAAAGCCTTTACTTTTGATGAAGTTAAAAATGATATAGGCGAACTTCTTTATCAGAATGAAGCAAAAAAAGCTTATGCGGCATGGATGCAGGAATTGAAATCAAAAGCTAATATAAAAGACAATTCAGATTGGAAGTAAAAAATGTCTAAACCCCGTATAGCGATTACACTGGGAGATCCTGCGGGAATAGGACCGGAGATAGTTTTCAGGGCTGTAAATTCTTTGAAAGTTAAAAGAGTTTGCAGCCCTGTGATTTTTGGCGATAGGCAGAATTTGAATAAATATTTCAAAAGCCGTAAAAACTGCGAATTGATTGAAAGCTCTTTTGTAAAGAAAAAAATATACATGGGCAGGCCTTCGGCTTTAAGTGGGAAAGCGGCTTTATCTGCGATAGAAAAAGCCGTTGAAAGCTGTGTGAAGGGATACGCAGAAGCTCTTGTTAACGCGCCGGTATCTAAAGAATCGTTTAAACTTGCCGGCTCAAATTATCCCGGACATACCGAGCTCTTGGCAGATTTAACCAATAGTAAGGAAGTTGCGATGATGATGGTTTGCGGTAAAATTTGCGGTGCAATGGTTACGCGGCATATTCCTTTATCCGCCATATCTTCAAATATTAAAACGAAGGATATAGTTGGAACAGTAATGATTGCACACGCTTTTTTTAATAAACGCGGTAAAAAAAATATAAGAACGGTTTTATGCGCTTTAAATCCACATGCCAGCGATAACGGCATTTTAGGCATAGAAGAAAAGAAATTTATTTTTCCAGCTTATGAAATTTTAAAAAAAGCTGGTATTGACATATCAAAACCGCAGCCGGCAGATTCGGCATGGCTTAAAACAAAAAATGGCGAATACGATTTAATCTGTACGATGTATCACGACCAGCTGATGATACCTTTGAAATGTATAGATGCTAAAAAAATAGTTAATGTTACGGCGGGATTGCCTTTTGTCCGCACTTCTCCCGGTCACGGAACGGCATTCGATATAGCAGGAAAAGGTAAAGCATCGCCAGATTCAATAATAGAGGCAATATTATATGCGGCAGGGAAGTGATAGCAGAAGGTTAGTAGAAATTTGGAAGTTTTTATTTAATAATAAAATTATGAAAATAGAAGATTTTTCAAACGATCTTATAGATGATATCATGAAGATTGAATGGAAATCATTTAAAAAGGCTTGGACAAAAGATATGTTTTTAAGTTCCGCTTCAAATAAAAACACACATTTTAAAGTTTATTTTGAAGATGGAAAAATCGCGGGTTTTTGTATATATTGGACATTTTCCGGTGAAACTGAAATACTTAATATTGCTGTTGATCCTGATTTCAGAAGGCGCTCGATAGCCAAAAGTATGTTAAAATATATGGAAAATGATGTTAAAAATGAAAAATCGCGGACAATTTTTCTTGAAGTAAGACATAGCAACGCCGCCGCGATAAATTTGTATCTTGGTTTTGGATTTGAAAAAATAGGAATAAGAAAGAAATACTATATTGATGAAGATGCTATAGTTTTAAGGAAAATAATATAAATGAAAAAAATTATTTTTGTTATAATTTTTATAATTATTGCGCATCCGCTGCCGGCAGCTTCAGCAGTAAATTACAATGCGTATAAAGCTTATTTAAAAGCCGTGATGGCGGTAAAGGCAGGAGAATTAAATACCGCCGTAAAAGAATATGAAAAAGTAATTTCGCTTGATCCCGAAGCTGTAGCGGCGTATAAAGATTTGATGTACCTCTATTGGCAGGCGGGAAACAATAAAGAAGCTTTTGAAACGGCCGAAAAAATATATGCTCTTGACGTCGAAAACCCTAAAACTACAAATTATATAGCCACTTTTTATCTTGTGGCAAATCAACCCTACAAAGCAAAAAATTTCCTAAATAAAACGCTTGAATTGGATCCCGATAATGAAACAGCGACAATATATCTTGCTGCATATTATTACTCCGACAACAAACTTGAAAAGTCTGCCGAGTATTGGAATAAATATCTTCAGCAGCAGCCGGATTCATCCATAGGATATTTGCAGCTTGGAATGATTCAAGAAAAACTTAACATGGAGCAAGAGGCTTTAAAATCGTATGATAAAGTTATAGAGTTAAAACCAGAAGCAAGAGAAGCTTATCTTTCAAAAGCAAGAATTTATGAAAATATTAAACAAATTCCACTTGCTATTGTGGAATACGAAAAATATATTAAAGTTTTTCCCGACAACGTTTATGTGTTAATGTTTCTGGGAAGATGTTATTTTGAAAATAACGAATATGTGAAAGCCAGAGCCAGTTTTCTTAAAGCTAAAAAAGGTTTAAGCACAGCTGAAGCCGAAATGGTTTATTATTGGCTTGGGATAACTTATGAAAAAATGGGTGATATTGAAAAAGCGGCAGCAGAATTTGAAGATCTTTTAATAAAACAGCCAGACAATATTTCCATAATCGCAAGGCTCGGATATTATTATTCGCTTTTAAAACAGTATTCCAAAGCTGACAAAAAATTTCAGCTTGCTTCGTTAAAGGAACCTCTAAATTATGAAGTTTTATATCTTCAAAGCCTGAATTATACCGACTGGGCAAAATATGATAAAGCTATTAAAACTTTGGAAAAAACCATAAATTTAAAACCTGATTTTGACGATGCTTATTTTTTTCTCGGAGGCGCTTTTGACAAAAATGGGAATTTCGAAGATGCGGAAAAAGCTTTTCTACAGACGCTTGAAATAAATCCTGACCACACCAAAGCGATGAACTATTTGGGATACTCCTATGCAGACAGAAATATTAAACTTGCCGAAGCCGAAATTCTGCTCAACAAGGCGGTAAGTCTGGAGCCTCAAAATGCGGCTTATCTTGATTCTCTGGGATGGCTTTATTATAGGCAGAAAAAATATGAACTTGCAAAAAAATATATAGTTATTGCGGCGAATTTTACTAGAGATGCTTTAATTTATGAACATCTCGGAGACGTATATGTAGAGTTGGGGCAGCTTAACGATGCATGGATAGCTTATGCTCTATCATGCGATTCAGGAGGCGCGAAAGCCGCAGGCAAAAAGCTTAGCATGGTTCAAAGCAAACTTTCGGAAAAAGACTTTTATAATGCCGTTTTGTTCAGGGCAGACAGCAATTATAAAAAGCTTTTTTCACTTAAAGCTGGATACAAAATGAAAATAGGCGTCAGCGGCTATAATGTGGTAAAAGCATATTTGCCTTTTAATTATGTCAAAGGCGAAGGAATAAGTATCGGCGTTCCGTCAAAATTCGTTTTGGCCGGGGCAAATATATATATGAAAAACGGAAATATAGATTTTGTACCTCAGGCAGTAAAGGATCAGATTCCGCAGGAGTTTAATGAAATTCTGGAGTTTGCTTCGGCCGTTTTCACTCCTGATTTTTTTCAGCAGTTCGCGAATAATGTCGTCGGCAAAAAAGGTAAAAAAATTACGTATTTGGCAAATGGTTTTGAACTTGTGTTAAATTCCGACAACGGCAATATAGAAAAAATATCAAAAGGTTCCATTGTTGTATCGCTTTCAAAATATAAACCTTTTTTTAATAGCAAAGTGCCTTATGAGATAAGCGCTGTTTCAAAAATGTTTAAAATTAAATGTGTTTTTGAGGCGGTTAAAATTTCCTCTTTGAACAGTCCTGTTCGCGTCGATAAAAAAGAAATGAATATAAATACAGAAAAAGAGTCCATCGATGAAAGTCAATATCCAAGCTCCAGCGAAAATTAATCTTTATCTTGAAATAACGGGTAAGAGACCGGATGGTTACCATAATTTGGAATCGATAATGCAGACGGTAAGCCTGTTCGATGAAATTACAGTTGAGGACATTCCTGCCGGGATAGAACTGAAATGCGATAATGCACACATTCCTTTGGACAGTTCAAATCTTGCCTATAAAGCGGCTTTAGTGCTGCAAAAGCATTTCAATATACGAAAAGGCGTAAAAATCTCTTTAAAAAAAGTAATTCCAATTGGCGCAGGTCTTGGTGGAGGTTCTTCAGATGCGGCTGCAGTAATAAAAGCTCTTGTGCAGCTGTGGAATATAGATGTGGACAAATCCGTGCTTGAGCGGATAGCTGCAGGGCTTGGAGCGGATGTCCCATTTTTTTTTACAGGCGGAACGGCGGTATGTAAAGGCATTGGTGAAATCGTATTACCAATTACAAATATTAAAAAAATGTCTATAATTTTAGTAAATCCAGGATTTGTCGTTTCAACTCCTTCTGTATATAGAAACATTAAGTTTCCATTGACAAAACCAAGAAAAATTCATATAATTAGAAACCTTATTTGTGGTGGTTCTTTTAATAAAAATGATGCTTTAAAGCATTGCTTTAACAGACTTGAAGAAATTGTGTTTCCAGTGTATCCTGAAATCGCAAAAATTAAAAGCATTATGACTGATTTGGGTTGTGCAAGCCTTATGTCTGGCTCTGGCGCAACGGTTTTTGGCATCTTTGGCTCTGAATCTCAATCAGAAACAATAAAATCTAAGTTGCGTGAATATCACTGGGATACTTGGACGGTTTGTCCGGTTAAGTAAAATCAAATTGATGCAGCGGAGGAGAGATGAAAATAACCGAAGTCAGAGTATTTCTTAAAAATGAAGAAAAACTTAAAGCTTATGCTGTAATTACTTTTGACGGATGTTTTGTCGTACATAATTTGAGAATAGTAAAAGGAAAAAAAGATTTAATGGTATGTATGCCGTCGCGAAAGAAGAATGATGGAACATTTAAGGATATAGCACATCCAATTACAAACGATTTCAGAAGCGATTTAGAAAAGTTTGTTCTTAGAGCATATGAAGATAAAGTTGAAGAAGCGGGAGTTCAGGTAAAATCTCCTCAGGAAGCAGATCCTGCCGAATCCTCATAGTGCAAACCTGAAATACTATAAAAAATCAAAAAAACAAATCTAATTCCGGGATGGTGTAACGGTAGCACAAGGGATTTTGGATCCCTTTGTCTAGGTTCGAGTCCTGGTCCCGGAGTATTCCTTTACTAAACGACCTTTGGCAATTTTGTCAAAGAGTTTTTTTATATGTAAAATCAATACAATTTTTCCCACCTTAGAGTTGGAACCCACAGAAATCAAAATCTGATTTTTTTGCTCCGAGTTTGAACTTTCAAACAATTTAAATACCGCCACAAGTGAAAAATTAACTTTGTTGTTGCCCTTAATTTAGTTAACATGGGTGTTTATGCCAGCTGTGAGTATTAAAATATAAAATGATTACATTTTTATTAAATATAATTATATTTTTATAAATTTTATACTATTATATTTTCTATGAAAACATTAAAATTACAGGACATCTGCACGGACATATTTGCAGGAGCAGCTATTTTTGATAACGACAGACTTTCGCGGGAGTATAAAAATGGAGGATATAGAGTTATCCGATTAGCCGATATTCAAAATAATGAAATTTATTTGAAAGATTGTATGTTTTATAATAAAACCGATTACAAGAAGAACCGATACCTTTTGCAAGACAACGACATTTTAATATCTTCCCGCGGAACTATTTTTAAAGTTGCAATTTATGCCAAAGACGGCAATTATAAGACAATCCCGTCGGGCTTCTTAACTTGTATAAGGATAAACCCAGAATTAGACATCTCTGTCAATTATGTAGCTGCCTGCTTAAGACATAAAGAAAATAGTATAATATCAAAGTGCAAAACGGTAAAAAATATAGGCAACAAGAAGCCAAAAATCCAATTAAAACTTGCAGATATTTACAACATAGAAATTCCAATTGCTTCAAATAAAGTTCAAAAAGAAATAGATAAATTGTCGCAAGAAGTGACAAATTTTTTGAAACAAAGGATTGAAAAAACAAAAAAAATTGAAAATCTGATAAATAATTATCACTTGCAGGAGTAAAATAATGGGAAATTTACAACTATATGGCAATGTCGTTAGAAGGATTTATTATGATGATGCTTTGAGATTATCTAAAATCTCAAACAAGGTTCATTGCGCTGATGCTTTATCTTTTCTTAAAAGAGTGCCTGATAATAGTTTTGATTTAGTTATAACTTCACCACCTTATTTTCAACAACGGGATTATGGCTGCGGCGGTATTGGAAATGAGACTACAGAAGACGAATATATAAATAATTTAGTTCTTATATTCAATGAATGTTCGCGTGTTGTTAAACCAACAGGAGCAATAGTTTTTAATTTAGGAGATAAATATCTTAACGGCAATTTGTCGTTAATCCCTTTTAGAAGAAACGGATTTACAATAATTAAGATAACAGGAAATGCTATGAAAAAAGATTTAATAGAAAGTCCTGTTGAAATAACAAAGGGTAATAAGCATACGGCAGTTTATCCGTTATATATAATACAAGAATTAGTAAAATTGTTATCTAATAGCGACGATATTGTATTAGACCCTTTTTGCGGAAGCGGAACTACTTGTGTTGCCGCTAAAAATCTTGGAAGAAAATATTTAGGGATAGAAATAAACCCTGAATATGTGTCTTTATCAGAAGAAAGAATAAAAGAAGCAGATAATCACGAGGAGTTTTTTATATGAGCGAAAGAGAACTTTTAGAACAGGCATGTAAGGACGCTGTTAAATTGAATGCCGACAATATCCCTGAAGTGATTAAAAAAGACATAGATACATTGATTGCAAATATAGAAAGTAATAAATTTTTGGTTTCTGCTTTGACCTCAAGTCTTTTAAAGAAAATAATAACTCCCAAGTAAGATATTCGTTTGCATAGAACAGATTTTGAAGGCGGCTATTCTGCAAGAGTTTTGGATACCCATATAACATCGCCTTTTTTAAAGACTATTTTCCAAAATATGCCAACAAAGAAAGCGCTTTCTTAACGTTAGCTATAAGAGAAAAAATAAAATGGAATAAAAAAGAAGGGATAAATTTAAAGATACGAAATATAAAACTGAAAGAGGCTTTCTTAAACATACTTGATCAGATAGAAACTTTTAAGACAGAGCCTAAAAAATATCTTGTCTATCTATTTTTAAAACTTATAAAATTATCAGAAAGCAGCGAGGATTTGTTTCAGAAAACGGTTCAACAAAAAACAAAAAATTCAAATAGTTTGAATATCAGTACAATTCTTTCAATGCTTGCAGAATATATTGTGATTTGCGAGAAGACAGCATAGTAAAATTTATTTTAATGAATAATCCGTATCACATACAATTAAACAAAGCTTTATTATTCCAACATCTTCTTAAAAACTAAAATCTCCAATATGTTGTGATATTTTATATTTTTTGATTTTTAAGTCATTATTTGATACAAATATACTCATGAAATTGTGTAAAATTCCAAGAAAAAGTGAAGAGCAAATCTATAAGGCCTTTACGGAAAAACAAAACAAATCCCAGCAAAAGAAGTTTGCCGCCGTTGCTTTTGACAAGCGTGTTGTTTTTGCTCCGCATTGTATGCGCAATACTGCGGTTTGCATTGCACAGGAAAAAGAAAGCTATTACATCTGCGGGGAATGCGGCGGATGTAGCATAGATAAAATAAGCAAGCTCATAAAAAAGTTTGGTTATAAAGGACTTTTTATCGTTAAAGGCGGAAGATCTCTCATGAAGCTTGCAAATGAAGACCGTCCGGAAGCGGTTGTCGGAATTGCATGTTATTTTGAAGGAGAGCTCGGATTTAAAGCTTTTAAAGGCACAAATATCTCAGTGCAGTATGTTCCTCTCACAAAAGACGGTTGCTCCGCAACCGATGCGGACATAAAGGAAATAGAAACGATTTTGTCGCAAAAAATATAAAAAGGAAACACGGTATTTAAAGAACCCATGAAAACATTAAAATTTGATGAACTAAATTTGTCAAACGAAATACTGAAAGCCATCGAAGATCTCGGTTTTGAAGAGGCCACGCCTATACAATCTTTGTCCATCCCCGTTATGATGACCGGTACGGATATTATAGGTCAGGCTCAGACGGGCACCGGAAAAACCGCGGCGTTTGGAATACCTCTTCTTGAAAAAATCGACGCTAAAAATAAAAATGTTCAAGCTATAATTTTGTGTCCTACCAGAGAGCTTGCGATACAGGTATGCGAAGAGATCAAACTTTTTTCAAAATATAAAAGAGGCATAAACATTGTTCCGGTTTATGGCGGACAACCTATACAGAGACAGATGATGGCTCTTTCAAAAGTCGCGCAAATAGTCGTCGGTACTCCCGGCAGAGTAATAGATCATCTTGACAGAAAAACGTTAAAGCTTGAAAATGCGTCTACAATTGTTTTAGATGAAGCCGATGAGATGCTGGACATGGGATTTCGTGATGACATAGAAATTATTCTTAAATCTCTACCGGAGAAAAGACAGACGGTGTTTTTTTCCGCCACGATGCCTAAAGAGTTTATGTTTCTTACCAGAAAATATCAGCATCATCCAGAAACGATAAAAGTCGTAAGCGAAAAGCTCACTGTTCCTTTAATCGAACAATACTATTTCGATATACGCGAGCATCAAAAACTCGAAGCTTTGGCAAGATGTCTTGACATGTATGATCCAAAACTGTCTCTTGTATTTTGTAATACCAAAAAGAAAGTTGATGAAGTTGTCGCGTCTTTACAGGTACGTGGCTATTCAGCAGACGCTCTTCACGGCGATATGAACCAATCTCAAAGGGACAGAGTCATGGCAAAATTTAGAAGCGGTTCAATAGAACTTCTTATAGCTACAGACGTTGCGGCAAGAGGAATAGACGTAGACGATATTGACATGGTTTTTAACTTTGACGTCCCGAAAGACGATGAAGATTACGTGCACAGAATAGGAAGAACCGGCAGAGCCGGAAAAGCAGGCAAAGCATATACTTTTGTTTCCGGAAAAGATATTTATAAGTTACGTGACATACAAAAATACACAAAAGTCAATATAAAAAGAGTGAGTGTTCCCTCGCTTGCTGATGTAGAAAATCTGAAAACAACGATGCTTCTTGAAAAAGTTAAAGAGATTCTTAAAGATAAAGGCACGGAAAAGTACACGCAGACTGTAGAATCTCTTATATCGGACGACGTTACGTCTTTAGATGTGGCTGCGGCGCTGTTAAAAATGTTTTTTGACAATGAAAAGAAAGAGCAGAAACAAAAAGAAGACGTTTTTGCAAAAAAAGTATATGAAAACACCGGCGCAAGAGATTACGGCATGACTCGTTTATTTATCAATATCGGCAAAAAAGATGGAGTCAGAGCCGGTGATTTTGTCGGAGCGATAGCAGGAGAAACGGGTCTTAGCGGAGATATTGTGGGAAATATTAAGATTTTGGAATCTTTTTCGTTTGTTGAGGTTCCCAACGAATATGCAGAAAATGTGATAAACGCTTTAAGTTCAAGCAACATAAAAGGTAAAGTTGTTTTTGTGGAGCCTGCAAAAGAAATAAAAAAATCCGAAAAAAGTTATGGAAGGCAAAGAGAAGGCAGCGAAAACAAAAATGATGGGTACCGTTCAAAAGAAAACAAAAATTATAGGAAAAGATTTAATAGAAGAGGATAATATGCCTATTTTTGAGTTCATATGCAAAAAATGCAGCGAAAAATTTGAAACACTTGTTCTAAATGACGCAGAAAGAGTCGAATGCCCGAAATGTAAAAATGGCGAAGTGTCTAAACAATTTTCTGTATTTTCCGCTTCTTCCGGCTCAAATTGTACAAATTATGATGCCTGCCGTCCGAAAAGCAAACACAAATGCAGCGGTGGCTGTTGCCATTAATTTGTAAACCTGTTGCTTTTATTGACTTTAAAGCTAAAATCGAATAAAATAGATTCCTAATAAGCTTTTGCGCCCATAGCTCAATTGGATAGAGCATTTGACTACGAATCAAAAGGTTAGAGGTTCGACTCCTCTTGGGCGCGCTTAGCGTTAAGCGATACTGTCCCGTCATCTCCCGATGTAGTGTCGCACTTTGACAGTAAATTATAAAAAAATTATAATATACTATAGAATACATTCTGATAGAGAAAAGATATGAGACTATCAACAAAAACTCGTTATGGGACAAGAGCAATGATTGAATTGGCTGACAATTATGGGATAAGAGTCTCTCCCGTAAACGTTATAGCCAAAAATCAAAATATCTCTGAAAGGTATTTGCAAAATATTCTTCTTATACTTGTAAATGCGGGACTTGTAAAAAGCGTAAGAGGTAAAAACGGCGGTTTTGCGCTTGCAAAACATCCATCTGAAATTAATCTTGCTGAAATTGTGCTGGTTTTGGAAGAAGATAAGGCTCTGTTTGAGTGCGCTGACGAAGATATCTCATCTGAAAAATCATCTTCATGTGTTGTGAGCAAGATATGGGAAATGGTTTCTGAAAATCTATATAGTTTTTTAAGCAGGATAAAGCTGTGTGACCTAGTAAAAATGAGCAATGAAAAAGAGTATGGAGAAAAAATATTAGATTTTTATATTTGAAATAAATATTGAAAAGGAAATTTCAGATGGCCAAAGCGTATGGCGATATAACCGAGACCGTTGGAAATACTCCTCTTGTGAAAATCAACAAACTTTCAAGCGGTCTTCATGGTAATATATACGTTAAGGCTGAATTTATTAATCCTCTTTCAAGTATTAAAGACAGAGTAGCAGTTGCACTTATTGAGGACGGCGAAAAAAAAGGTCTTATAAATAGAGATACTTTGATAATCGATGCGACAAGGGGAAATGAAGGCATTGCTCTTTCTTTCGTATGCGCTCAAAAAGGGTATAATCTTTTGCTTACCATGCCGGATACGGTAACGGATGAAAGAAAACGGCTTTTGCATATGTTTGGAACAAAAGTAGTTTTGACAGAAGGGAAAAAAGGTATGACCGGTGCTGTTGTAAAAGCCCAAGAGTTTGCTAAAACTTATCCAAACAGTTTTATTCCGTGTCAGTTTACAAGTAAAGAAGCGAGCGACGTTCACAAAAGAACTACAGCGGTTGAAATATGGGAAGCTCTTGACGGCGAGATCGACTATTTTATTGCAGGTGTCGGCAGCGGTGGAACGATAACAGGAGTCGGCGAATTTTTAAAAGAGCACAGGCCAAAAGTAAAAATCGTGGCTGTTGAACCCGAAGATTGTGCAGTTTTATCTGGAGGTGTTTCTGGTTCACATACAATATACGGCATTGGCGCAGGTTTTGTGCCAGAAATATTAAACAGAGATATTATAAATGAAATAATAAAAATCGGATTTGAAAACGCATATATAACGACAAGTCGACTTGCCAAAGAAGAGGGGATTTTAGCAGGTATTTCTTCCGGCGGAAATCTTTGGGCGGCTTTACAAATTGCAGCAAGACCTGAAACAGAAGGTAAAAATATAGTTACAATCCTTTGTGATAGCGGCGAAAGATATATAATGCATTTCTATTAATATTGACAAAAACCAAAAAAGTTTATATTATTAGCAACAACATATAAACTAAACATATAAACAATGAATAATTTATTACAACGCTTTAATTTTTATACGGTTTTTTTCTCTTCAATCACAACTCTTGAAGTCGTGATTCGAATGCATATCTTTTATTGCTGAGATATTCGTTCGAATTATAAATTCAAGAGGTAAACCAACAATGTCATCCAACAAAACAAATAAAAAAGATTTCTTTAAGACTATTCCGTTTTCATTCGTCAATGGCCGAATGCGCGTTTGCTAATGCGCAAACATACATTATTATAATATATGTATAAAAAACAAAAAATCATAATGATAAAATAATATAAAATGTTTCAAAAGGAGAAATTAAATGTCAAAAATAGACAATAAACTTGCAACAGAGAGTCTTTTAATTCACGGTGGGCAACAGCCTGATACTATTACAGGATCCGTAGCAGTGCCGATTTACCAGACGACGTCTTTTAAATTTAACAATGCCGAGCATGCGGCAAACCTTTTCGGACTGAAAGAGTTCGGAAACATATATTCAAGACTTACAAATCCTACAAATGATATTCTTGAAAAAAGAATAGCTTTAGTTGACGGTGGAGCGGCTGCATTATCTTTTGCCAGCGGTGCCGCGGCGATTACGGCATCAATACTTACTTTGACGCAAAATGGAGATGAGATAGTTTCCGCAGATAACCTTTACGGTGGAACCTATTCTCTTTTTGCAAATACCATAAGTAAGTTCGGCATAAAAGTTAATTTTGTAGATTCGGCAAATTTGGACTCTATTAAAAAAGCCATAACGCCTAAAACAAAGGCCGTTTATGCGGAAAGTATCGGAAATCCTAAACTTGACATAGCAGATGTTGAAGCTTTGTCGAAAATAGCGCACGATGCGGGGCTTCCTCTTATAATAGATAATACGGTATCTCCCTATCATTTTAAACCCATAAAATACGGGGCAGATATCGTTGTTTATTCTGCTACAAAACTTATAGGCGGTCACGGAACGACTTTGGGTGGTTTGATAGTTGACGCTGGAAAATTCAATTGGGCAAGCGGAAAGTTCCCTTTAATTTCCGAGCCGGATCAGGCATATCACGGTTTAAAATTTACTGAAGCTTTCGGAAATCTTGCCTACATACTCAAAGCCAGAGCCGGGATTTTGAGAGATACCGGAGCGGCTTTGTCGCCTTATGCGGCATTTTTGCTTCTGCAGGGTCTCGAAAGCCTGCACGTGAGAGCTGAAAGACATAATGAAAACGCTTTAAAAGCCGCACAGTTTTTGGAAAAACATCCTTTGGTTACATGGGTAAATTATCCCGGTCTTGCCAGCAGCAAAGAAAATGCAAAAGCTAAAAAATACCTCGGCGGCAGAGGTGGATTTATTATAGGTTTCGGCATAAAAGGCGGAAAAGAATCCGGCAAAAAGTTTATAGATTCCGTTGAACTTGCCACGCATTTGGCAAATGTCGGCGATGCAAAAACTCTTGTAATACATCCTGCTACGACAACTCATTCGCAGCTTGAAGAAAAAGAACTTCTCTCGACTGGAGTAACGCCAGACTATGTAAGACTTTCAATCGGTATAGAAAATATAGATGATATTATAGCCGACATAGACCAGTCGCTTAAAAAATCGCAGGCTTGATGCGAAACGCGAAATAAATTAGTATAATAAATGAAAAAGCGGGATTAGAAAAAATTAATCCCGCTTTTCACATTTCAAAAGCAGTAAAACGACAATAAGATTAATGGAACTTTTATGAAAAAAAGTGGCGCTCCTCTTACATTGGCAACATCGGACATAGGAAAATTATTAATACAATATGCGGTGCCTGCGGTAATCGCAATGACGGCGGCCTCTCTTTATAATATTACGGATGGCATTTTTATAGGGCACGGTGTTGGTCCGCTTGCACTATCCGGTCTAGCGATAACTTTTCCGATAATGAATTTAGCGGCGGCCTTCGGTTCTCTTGTGGGGATGGGCGGTGCGGCTCTTTTATCGTTAAGATTGGGGCAAAAAGATTATGAGTCTGCAAATAGAATTTTAGGCAATGTTCTGGTACTAAACATAATTATCGGCTCTCTTTTTACTCTATGCGCTTTAATATTTCTTGAACCTTTGCTACGCTTTTTTGGAGCAAGTAATGAAATGCTTCCTTATGCACGCGATTTCATGGTAATCATTCTCATCGGCAATGTAATTACTCATATATATATGGGGCTTAACACTCTTTTGCGTTCCGCAGGGCACCCTAAAAAAGCGATGTTTGCGACAATACTTACCATTATTATCAATATTATTTTAAACCCGTTATTTATTTTTGGTTTCGGTTTGGGAATACGCGGAAGCGCTCTTGCAACCGTCATATCGCAAAGTGTTGTTTTAGTTTGGCAGTTTAAATTTTTCAGTGATAAAGAAAGCTTTATATGTTTCAGAAAAGGCATATACAAATTAAAAAGTAAAGTAGTCAAAGGAATCATTTCGATAGGGCTTGCCCCGTTTCTTCTTAACGCAGCCGCCTGCATTGTAGTAGTGCTTGTAAATAAGCAGCTTACTTCTTACGGCAGCGATTTAGCTGTCGGTGCTTATGGCATAGTCAACCGTGTGGCATTTTTGTTTGTGATGATAGTTTTTGGAATAAATCAGGGAATGCAGCCGATAGCCGGATATAATTATGGAGCGGCTCTTTATTTACGTACGTCTGAAGTTTTAAAAAAGTCCATATTTCTTGCCACGTCGGTTATGTCTATCGGATTTGTTTTCGTGGAGCTATTCCCGCATGCCGTTGCCTCCATATTTACAAGAGATGAAGAACTTATCAATTTATCCGTCACAGGGTTACGCTACACATTTTTATTCTTTCCCATCGTAGGTTTTCAAATGGTTACTTCGACATTTTTTCAAAGTATCGGAATGGCGGTAAAAACTATATTTCTTACTTTGACAAGACAAGTCTTATTTTTAATTCCATTGCTCATAATACTTCCTAAACATTTCGGCATAAAAGGCGTGTGGCTTAGCATGCCACTGGCGGATTTTACTGCGGGGATTTTGGCTTTTATTTTGCTTTTCACGCAGCATTGCAGGTTAAAAGAAAACAATGAAATTAAACAGGAGAGCATGAGTCCATGAGTAAAAAATTTGTAATAAATATCGGACGTGAGTTCGGAAGCGGAGGCTTTAAAATTGCAGAAAAACTGTCAAAAAAGATGGGGATAAATTTTTATGATAAAAAACTCATAGAGCTTTCCGCACAAAAAAGCGGTCTGTGCAAAGAATATTTCGAAAATTCCGAAGAGAAGACTCAAATAGGGCTTATCGGCGATTTATCAGGCGTAGCTTCAAATATTTTCAGCGCGGGCTATTGCTCCAAAAGGTATTTTATAGATGAATTTCTTTTTAAAATCCAAAGCGATATTATAAGACAGTTTGCAAGAAAAGAGTCATGTATTTTTGTAGGCAGATGCGCCGATTATGTGTTAAGAGAGCATCCATGCGCCATAAATGTTTTTATTTGCGCGAACATAGATGACAGAGTCAAAAGGATAATGGAACTAAGAGGGGAAGCTGATTTTGAGAAAATCAAAAAAGAAATTGAAAAGACTGACAAAAACCGCTCTAAATATTACGATTTTTACACAAACAAGGTATGGGGAGCTGCATCATCCTATCATATTTGTATAAACTCTTCTATTCTCGGGCTTGATGCAACAGCATGTTTTATTCATTCTTTTGCAGAAAGAAGAATCGGGAAAAAATAAAAACTTATTAATAAATCAGGTATATCAAATTCATAAACGACGTAAAAAATGGTATAATAACAACATTGTCGGGAAATATGGATTTTTTTGTCAGGAATCCGCTTAATTTTATTGTTTTTTTAATAATCATTTTTAACGGGGGCAGTGTTCATGGACAAGATTTACGAAGTGTTGGAAAGGGTAAGAAAGCAGTCGCCTTTGGTTCACCATATTACAAACTGGGTAACTATTTCCGATTGTGCCAATATCGTGAAAGTTTTCGGCGGGTCTCCTGTGATGGCACATGCTAAAGAAGAAACGTCCGATATGGCTTTGATAGCGGACGCTGTCGTAATAAATATAGGCACTTTGAACTCTTTTACCATAGAGGCCATGAAGCTTGCCGTTGGTATGGCAAACAAAAGAAACATACCCGTAGTTTTGGATGCAGTTGGCGCTGGCGCTACAAAGTTCAGAAACGATATGATTAAAGAACTTTTAAAATATAAAATTGACATTATAAAAGGAAACCATTCCGAAATAGCGGCCGCCGCTGGAATTAATGTTACCACAAAAGGAGTGGACAGCGGCCATGTTTCTGGAAATATGATTGAAATAGCAAAAAGTTTTGCAAACGAAAGGGAATGCGTAGTAGTAGTTACCGGAAAAGAAGACATTTGTACAAACGGCGAAGACATTTTTTTGGTAAAAAATGGTACACCTCTGATGTCAAAAGTCGTCGGAACAGGCTGTATGGCAGGTTCGGTAATCGCAACATTCTGTGCAGTTGAAAAAGATTACCTTTTTGCCTCCGCTGCGGCTCTAGTATGTTTTGAAATAGCGGCCGAAAACGCTGATAAAACTTCTGAAGGTCCGGGCACTTTCAAAAATAAACTTTTTGACAAAATAAGTACTTTAAGCGATATTTCGATAAATAAAATGAAGAAGATAGAGAAGAAATGAATAACGGCATAACTGCGGATGACTAGCAAAGATAGAATGACGTAAATCGCAGAATCTTGACAGGAACTCGTAAACGCAGTTTTTGTCTCCCTGCTTCTCAGCTTCTAAATAATACCATGAGTAAAGAAACCATTGAAAGGCTTAACAAACTTAAAAAAGAGCGTAATGCGGTAATTTTATCGCATATATATCAACTGCCCGAAATACAGGATATTGCCGATTTTGTCGGCGATTCTTTGGATTTAAGCAGAAAAGCTGCCAAAACGAAAGCCGATATTATAGTTTTTTGTGGAGTTCATTTTATGGCCGAAACGGCCGCAATACTAAGTCATGATAAAAAAGTTCTCATCCCTGACACGCATGCAGGTTGCCCGATGGCGGACATGATTACAGCGCAGCAGTTGAAAGAATTTAAAAAGCGATATAAAAATCCGGTAGTCGTAGCTTATGTAAATACTTCAGCAGCGGTTAAAGCTGAAAGCGATATATGCTGCACTTCTTCGAATGCCGTGAATGTTTTAAAAAGTATTGATGCGCAGGCGAAAGACTCGGAAATCATTTTTGTTCCGGACAGAAATCTCGGCTCTTACGTGCAGAAAATGTCAGGGAGAAAAATGGAAATATGGAACGGTTTTTGTCCAACGCATAACAATATGCTTCCCGAAATGGTTTTAAAAGCAAAAAATGAACACCCAGAAGCAGAAATTTTAGTGCATCCTGAATGCCGTCCGGAAGTCATTGAACTGGCAGACCATGCTTTGTCCACAGGCGGAATGTGCAAACATGTTCTTTTAAGTTCCAAAAAAGAGTTCATAATAGGCACGGAAAGCGGTATTTTATATAAATTGAAAAAAGAAAATCCCGGCAAAAACTTTTATCCGATTTTTCCGCACGCCATATGCCCTAATATGAAAAAAATTACTCTGTCCAAAGTGTTTGATGTTTTGACAAATATAAAAAATATTGTGACAGTCAAACAAGATATAAGAGAAAAAGCCTATCCTCCGATAGAACGTATGCTAAAAGTGAATGCTTAATGAAATAGAAGATTCGATGATTATAAATTTCTGCCGTTTAGCCGTTTGCAGATACTTGGCTTTCTTTAAATCGAAAACATATTGAAAGAAGCGTTGTGTATGCCTTTTATGCCTTTAATACGCGAAAAAAGGCGTTCAGTTTCTTTTTTTATCCCTTTGACAATAATTATTTCAAAACAGTCGCGATGACTGACATGAATATGCTGGGAAGAAAGTATCAATTCTTGAAAATCGTGTTGTACACAGGTAAGTTTTTTTAAAAGTTCTCTTTTATTGTGATCGTAAATAATATTAATTGTCCCGATAATTAATATTTTATCATCGGTGAGATTCTCGCCGGTGATATAGTGATTGATTAAATCTTCTATGGCTTTTGACCGCGTCGGATATTCCTGATCATTTATAAGCCTGTCAAACTTGTCCAAAATATCGGCGTTTAACGATACTCCGAAACGTGAAAGTTTAGACATATTTTAATCCTCTAAAATTTTACTGCGCGACGACTCTACCGATGGATTCTTTAATTTTTGTTCGGTTTCTTTCGTATGAAATCTGTACTCTATTTCTCCATGAGCTATAACGTTTAACTCTCTGCGTACCATTCTTTCTATGTAGGAAGGTTCATTTTCCAGATAATAAATTCTTTTTTTGAGCAGTTCATTTTGATATTGGGCGCTTTTTATGTCTGAATCCAATTTTCTCTGCTCAAAAAACCGCCTTATCAGCGTCCTTGAACCTCCGTTGAAAATTAACACCGATAAAATAATTATTAAAGCGACATAATAGCGAAAGCGTATTTTGAGTTTTTTCATAAAAAATGAACGCAGTCTGGAAATATTCCAGACTGCAGGCAGACATATTATTTACTTTATGCTTGAAAAAGCAGCTTTTCCCAAATAGCTTGCTTTTGATCCAAGCTCTTCTTCAATTCTTAAAAGTTGATTGTATTTACACATTCTGTCCGTTCTTGAAGCTGAGCCTGTTTTAATCTGTCCAGTATTTAAAGCTACTGCCAAATCAGCAATAATCGAATCTTCGGTTTCGCCAGAACGGTGCGACATGATAGCCGTATAGCCCGCGTCATATGCCATCTGTACCGCAGCAACGGTTTCCGACAGAGAGCCTATTTGATTTACTTTAATGAGAATTGAATTTGCTATTCCTTTTTCGATTCCTTCTTTAAATATTTTTGTGTTTGTAACGAAAAGATCATCTCCTACCAGCTGCATTTTTGACTTTAAGGTATCAGTAAGAGGTTTCCAGCTTGCCCAATCTTTTTCACTGAGACCGTCTTCCATAGATATAACGGGATATTTTTTAAGCCATTCTTCATAGAATTTTATCATTTCCTGCGAAGTTTTTACTTTGTCTGATAGTTCGCCTTCCAAAGTATATTTCCCATCCTCATAAAGTTCGCTTGCTGCACAGTCTAAAGCCAAAAGAATATCTTTTCCGAGTTCATATCCCGCGACTTTTACGGCTTCGGAAATAACTTCAAGCGCTTCTATATTCGATTTCAAATTAGGCGCAAATCCGCCTTCATCACCTACTCCCGTTGCATACCCTTTATTGTTTAAAACTTTTTTCAGGTTGTGAAAAACTTCGCAGCCCATTCTTAGAGCTTCACGGAAATTCGGGGTACTTACGGGTGCGATCATAAACTCTTGCAAATCAACGTTATTGTCGGCATGTTCTCCTCCGTTGATGATGTTCATCAAAGGCACAGGAAGCACATATTTGTCGGTTTTTATGCCGTAAATTTCTCTTACATATTCGTAAACAGGAAGCTTTTTTGAATTTGCGCCGGCTTTTGCACAGGCAAGCGAGACACCGAGAATAGCATTTGCGCCAAGGTTGACTTTGAAATCGGTTCCGTCAAGTTTAATCATTATATCGTCGATCTCTTTTTGCTGCGTTATTTCTTTGTCGATGAGGTTAGCTGCTATAATCTCATTGATATTTCTAACGGCTTTTAAAACTCCTTTTCCGCCGAACCTTTTTTTGTCTCCATCCCTGAGTTCCAAAGCTTCTCTTTCGCCGGTTGACGCACCCGAAGGAACTGCTGCTCTTCCGATAGCGCCGTCGTCGAGTTTTATATCGACTTCAACCGTAGGGTTTCCGCGGGAATCTATTATTTCCCTGCCGATAATTTTTTTAATCTTTGCCATCTTTGCTGCCTCCTGTAAGAAATTTTTAATAATAAACGGAATTATTATAGAAGTTTTGTTTAGTTTAGTCAAAGTTGTTCGTCTTCTGAATTTTTTGGCGGATTAAGCATTAAAGTGAAATATTGTTCCGACAGATTTTGCGCAAGCAGCGAATTATTGCAGATTACCGTAATTTTTACCTGCTTTCCAGTAATTTCTTCAATAAAAAAACCTGCTTCTGTAGAATCTAAACAATAATCAAAACTTTTTGCAAAATCGAAAGCTGTTATGTAGTTCTTTTTATAGCTTTTACTTGTTGTTCTGGCTTTTAAAAATTTTATTATAAGTAAAGTTCTGTCAAAACTTTCTTTTTTTGTCAGATTAAAAGTTTGCGAATATCTTCCTTTTTGTTCTTTTTCAAATTTTTGAATGGAATATCCCGCTGCACGTTTCGGGAAGTCCACAAGAGCGCAGGATGACAGAAAAAACAAAAATGGAAAAATAAAGATAAGTTTAAACATTCTTTAATCTGCAAAATCGAACAAGTCGGCAATCTTATCAAATAAATTCTTGCAATCTCCTTCTCTTCGCTTGCAAAATTCGTTTTGAAAAAGCTCAATATTTTGAAATTTTTATTTTCATAGCCCGAAAAAAATAAACATTTCGCTAATATCCACTTTTTCCTATGAAGAAGGATGTGAGACTTCAAAACCTAGAACCAATTTTGGTATTTAAAGTATTGATTAAGATCTTATTTTTTTGAACATGAGCATAATATGAGAGCGAATAAGAAAAACACACAGGCAAAAATATTCTTCGGCATATAGTTTCTTTTATATTTGTATTATTTATAATGGATTATAACAAATAGTATAAGGCAAGTAAATAAACGAAACGTCGTTATGCTGTTTGACAAAGCAAAAGAATTCATATATAATTTTGTATTCAAAACACTATGATTTAAGGTAGTGTGCGCCTGAGCAGCGGATTTACAAGCGTATTTATCCGCACATTATCTGACATTAAGTGTAAGCATATACGGAGGTAGAAGATGGCTGTCAAACTGCGTCTGCAGAGAAGGGGCAAACCAAAGAGACCTTTTTACAGGGTTGTAGCAATTGATCAAAGGGCAAAAAGAGATGGAGAACCTATTGAAATTCTTGGACAATATGATCCTATCGCGCAAGAAAATAAGTTTAATGTCAATATGGGCAGAGTGAATTATTGGTTGACAGTGGGAGCGAAAGCATCTGAAACGGTTGCAGTCCTAATTAAAAAATCGCAGCCGTCCGAAACAGAAGCGGAAAATAAGTAAATCAGTGAAAAATTAAACACCTTAGACTATGGGAGGAAGTATGAAAGATTTGGTTCTTTACATCGCAAAAGCATTAGTTGATAATCCGGAACATGTTGAAGTTAAAGAAATTGCGGGTGAAAAAGCTACGGTTTTAGAGCTTAAAGTTGCCGATGGAGACAGAGGAAAAATTATAGGAAAAGAAGGCAGAATTATAAAAGCCATAAGAATTATAATAAATTCGGCTTCAGCAAAACTTGATAAGAGAGCAACAGTAGAAATAGTAGAGTAAAGCAAAAAAAATGGCGCAGAAAAAAAAAATAAACTCTCTAAGCAAAACTTGGAAAGTTTCTGATATTTTGGGTTTTGAAGTTTTTAACCAAGCGGGCGAGAGACTTGGAGTTCTTTCCGATGTAGTCTCAACCGGAAGCAATGATGTCTGGGTTGTCAAATATGATGGAGAAGAGTATCTCATTCCAGCTTTAAAAAATGTAATAAAAGAAGTAAATGTTTTAAGAAAAAAGATATTTGTCGAATTGCCGAACGGTTTTGATTCGGTTTATGGTTCGGCAAAATCGGCAGACGGGACTCTTGAATATAACGGTTATTTGGTTTATGAAGATTGACGTGCTGACAATATTTCCTGCGATGTTTGAAGGTCCGTTAACTGAAAGCCTTATAGGGAAAGCGAGGCAAAAAGAAATTCTTAAAATTAATATGATAGATATAAGATCTTTCTCTAAAGATAAGCACGGAAAAGTTGACGATAAATCATTTGGCGGCGGCGCGGGTATGATAATGAAACTCGAACCTGTTTATGATGCAATAAAAAGCACGGGTGTAAAAAAAAAAAATAAGGATTATAAAAATTTTTACAATAAACCCTACGTTATTTATATGTCCCCGCAAGGCAGGACTCTCAACTGTAATATCGTAAAAGAACTGTCAAAATTTAAACATTTAGTAATTTTATGCGGTCATTACGAAGGAATAGATGAACGCATAATGAACTTTGTTGACGATGAAATTTCCATAGGCGATTATGTGCTTACCGGAGGCGAGCTTCCCGCAATGGTGTTAATAGATTGCATGGCAAGAATGGTGTCTGGAGTCATAAAAGAAAAATCTTCGGTAGAAAATGATTCGTTTTATAATAATTTATTGGATTATCCGCATTATACAAGGCCGTCAGTTTTTAAAGGCATTAAAGTGCCTGAAATTTTGTTGTCCGGCAACCATAAAAAAATAGAACAGTGGCGAAAAAAAGAGTCTGCTGAAAGAACAAAAAAACGCAGACCCGATTTGTTGAAAAGAATACGACATTGTTGTTGTTGACGCTACAAAATTCTTTGAATGCGTAGATAAACAACATTATTGCAAGGATAATAAAGCGGGAAAATAAGAAATATTATTACAAAATATGACATCCTAAAATTGTATTTTTTGAATTAAGTTAAGAAAGTGGAACTATGGTTATTGTTACGGAAACGGCTATTGTCATGAATCGGACGACTCTTTTTAGGATATTCTGAAGCAGCAGGTTTCTTAAAAGATATGTATAATGCCGTTTCATTTTGATATTCGCTATTAAATAAAGGAGCAGTAAAATGTCATTATTAGAGCAAGTTCAAGCAGCACAGAAAAGGGAGTTAGCGGTTGATTTTAAGCCCGGCGATCAAATTAAAGTACATTTTAAAGTTGTTGAAGGCGGAAATGAAAGAATACAGGTTTTTGAAGGCGTTGTAATAAGAAGAAAAGGCAGCGGACTTTCGGAGACTTTTACGGTAAGAAAAATTTCTTTCGGAGTAGGCGTTGAAAGAATTTTCCCGATTCATTCGCCCAGAATAGATAAAATTGAAATTTCAAGACGCGGAAAAGTGCGCAGAGCAAAACTTTATTATCTCAGAAAGCTTTCCGGAAAAGCCGCAAGAATCGTCGAAGATTCTTCAAGAATAAAAAAGTCTGAAACTAAGAAAACTGAAACCGAGCCTGCTTCTTTCCAAGCCGAGATGGAAGTGGCAGCTGAAACGCCGTCGGCAAATTAAAATTTACGGAGAAGCGGGTGTGTCCATTCTTCTTCGATAAAAATTATTACGACAGGGGACTCTGTTCTATTGCGGGTATTGACGAAGCAGGACGGGGACCTTTGGCAGGACCAGTAACGGCAGCCGCAGTAATCCTTCCTAAAGATATAAATATCGCTTATCTTAACGATTCCAAAAAATTAACTGAAAAAAGAAGAAACGAGCTTTTTGTGATTATAAAAGAAAATGCGGTTGATTATTCTGTTTCAACTATCGACAATATAATAATTGACGAAGTAAATATACTTCATGCGACTTTTATGGCGATGAAACAGGCTGTTTTAAATTTAAAAATCTCTCCTCAATTATGTCTTGTGGATGGAAATTATAAAATACCAAACCTAGATTTAAAACAGGAAGCCATAATAGACGGCGATGCAAAAAGCGCGTCGGTCGCCGCGGCTTCGATATTGGCAAAGGTTACAAGAGACGCAATAATGTATGAATATGCGAAACGGTTTCCGCAATACGGTTTTGACAAACATAAAGGATACGGAACAAGAGCGCATATGGACGCTTTAAAAAAGTACGGCTCCTGTCCTATACACAGACAGAGTTTTGCACCCGTAAAACTTTGCTCACAGGAGCAAAAATGGTTGATACCAGAACAGTAGGTTTTGAGAAAGAAAAAGAAGCCATAAAATTTCTTCAAAAACGTGGATATAAAATAATCGGAACGAATTATGTTACGATTTTTGGAGAGATAGACATAATTGCAAAAAATAAAGGCAATATTGTCTTTATCGAAGTAAAGTACAGAAAAAATTTGTCGGGAGGAACTCCTCAGGAAGCGGTAACTAAATCCAAGCGGAAAAAAATCATAAAATCTGCAGTTCTCTATGTAAAACAAAACGGGCTTAAAGATAGTAATATCCGCTTTGATGTAGTGTCAATTAATGATGACAAATTTGAAATAATTGAATCTGCATTTTTTGCGTCCGGATATTTTATATAAATAACTTTACAAAATGGAATTCTTCAAAATGTAAAAAAATTTCGAAATATGCCATTTTTTGTTGCTAACACTTTAAAATACGGATATAATATTTCCAAATACAATATTTGTTGGAGTTTTCTGAAATGATAAAAATTTTACTCGTGGACGATGAAATTTACGCAAGGGACAATATGGCAAAACTTATTCAAAGAAGAGGCTTTGATGTATGCGTAGCCGGAAATGCCGACGAATGTCTTAAAGTGTTAAAAGAAGAAAATCCCGATATTATTTTTCTTGATATCATGCTTCCGGATCTTGACGGGGACCATTTATTTCATTATATAAAAGAAATAAATACAACCGTGCTTATTTATTTTATTACTGGGTCGGGCGCAATTTTTACGGAAGAACATGCAAAAGAACTGGGAGCCGCTGGATATATGCAAAAGCCTGTTTATGTGGAAAATCTCTTTGCTCTTCTTGATGAAATAAAAAGTAAAATAACAAAAGAGGTGTCATGAAAAAAATAGTTTGTATTGTTTTGGCGGTATTTATTTATGCACATACGGCTTTTGGATATGGAAGTGTTCAATATGACGATTTTAACGAATATAAATCAAAATACAGAATACTTTATGGAGCATTGCTTTTGATAGGCGGAACCCTGCTTGCTTATGATGGATTCAGAACTATACAGGTAGACATATCCAGACCATCGGTTAACATGAATTTTTCATCTTTTTGGTATAAAAACCTCGGCGCCAATAAATATGTGATAAATATGAGCGGTGCAATAGTAAATACCGGTAATGTTGATTTGCAAAATGTGAATGTTTGGATAAGATATAAAACAGTAGCTCAGGACGGCAGCCCCAGCAGCTATTATGTGCCTAGTGATCAAGGCAAAATGATAAAATATGACGGCAATCCGACAGGATCTCCTCTTGCAAATCTTTCCGCAGGAGAAACAAAAGGTCTTAGCGATGTGACCGAGTATGACACTTTTGCGCCGGGCCAATCAAAAAATCCTCCAGCAGGAAGCGAAGCCAACAGTAGTAATCCTGATGAGAATGTTTATCATGAACAATATCCTTCGGCAACGCCTACGACACTTGTGGATGTAGTAAAAATCGATTATGAATATAAGAAAAGATATAAAGATGAAATGAACAATGCTTATGAGGGCATACTCGGACTGCTTCTCGTAGCGGGCGGAACGTATTTGTTGATAGATTATGTTATCAGCATGAAAAAATTCGATTATTATATGAAGAAAAACAATATGAGTCTTTACGTTGAAAATACTTTTGATGAATTTAAGTTGATGCTTTCAAAAAGACTCTGATACAAGAACATCAGCTGCAATGATTTCGAAAAAATCCATGTATATTTTTATTATATAGCCGACTTTCATGTTTTTTCTGATTTTAAACTCTTCCTATATTGCCTGTCAAAAATTACCAACTTCAACATGTTTAATGAGACGTTTGAAAGCAAACCTCAAATATCCGTTATTGCTTGTCGTTAAGCTTTTAAAGACAAAGGAAGCCATTGCAGCAGGCAGTGTCGTTATTTCTTTTTTTGCTGATAGAAAAAGGTTTTTAATTCTTCTGCTGCATTGGCAACTTGAATCTACCTATTTGTTTTTTTTATAGTTTATGGCAGAAATTTAATGTATAATAATAATGTCAAGATAATCGGAGTTATGGCTGTTTATATATTAATTTATAGAAAAAACGGGTGTAAAATGACATTAAAAAATACAAAAAAAAGCCTAATTGCATTTGCGGCATTATTGTTTTTTGTTTTAGCGGGTTTTGCGGCTCCCTCGCCGGGCGGCAAAGGCCGCATAGGTTCATACAATTCGACAATGCAGCATTCAAGAGTAACCTCAAACGTAAGTTTCCCGTATCCGACAAACAGATGGTTTAGTTCGATTTTTACCAAGCATGGTGATATACATCATTCCTCCTTTAGAATGTCGCCGTCTCCGTGGATAATAAACACAAATACTGGGACAACTCAGCAGGGGGGGGCATATTCAAGCATAGGGTATCTTTTAGGATATCCGGAAATAACCTTTTCTGCGGACAGTGTACATAATGCGGTCAGTCTAGAGCATCCAGTGAAGCAATTTGCAGCCGTAATATCAGGGAATATATCCCCTGCCGAAGTGCTTTTAGACAGCTATTCGGATTGGTCGGCAACTTTTATAAGCAGGAATCAAAGTGATAATACAAAATGGATAAAAACTACCATCGGTAAAGGCTTTATTTTTACTTATAATGAATATTCCGATACGGTAAATCCTTCTATACATACTTGCCTAAACACCCCAAACCCCGAACCTTTCGTCGTATATGATTCATCGGGCAATCCTCTTTCCGGAGTATATCAAGGCGATCGTATTCTTATAAGAGGTTATGATGGAGGCACATCCGGCCGCTATGTTTATTATGCCATTTACGCTCCTGAAAATACGACATTTAATATTATCTCTGTACCTCCCGTAAATACAAGAATAGAAATCTCTTTTACTTCAGCCGATAGATATCTTTCCATAGCATTGATAACCGCAGGAGACGACAGTTCTGCTGCAAAAGATGATGCCATAGAAATTTTCAATGAATATTATAAGTACGCATATAATTTTATTACCGATACTAAAATGTCGTATGTTTTTGACAAACAAAATTCAAAGGTTAAAACTACTTTTAACTTTACTACGACGCCAAAGAGAACCGGTGCAAGTTTTCTGCCCGGCACGGTTTTTGCACTTTTTCCACATCAATGGAAAAACTCTTCCATGGCTTTAAGACCTGAAAAATATAATTTCCGTACACTTAGAGGTACGCTGAAAGTCGGGACGGGTTTTTCATTTACTACGGAAAATAAATTTTTCGGCATCATGCCCAATCTTACGTATGAAGTGCCCGAAACTTCAAGAAACACAATGCAAAACTATATAAATACCGACAAAAATTTTTCCGCGCAGGGTTCGGCTGCAGACACGTATTACAGCGGCAAAGCTTTGGCAAAAGCGGCAAATCTCATACCGATTTTTCATCAGTTCGGGGATATTTCAAGCAGAAATCAGATGATTGAAAAATTAAAAGCCCAACTGGAGCTATGGTATAAAAACGGTTCGGGCTCAAAATATTTTGCTTATGATTCAAACTGGGGCGGCATTATCGGCATACCTCATGCTTTCGGTTCAGAAAACTATAATGACCATCATTTTCATAATGGATACTTTATATATGCGTCTGCGATTCTTGCACTGTTTGACCCGCAGTTTGCCGACAGCAGCGAATATAAAGGAATTGTAGATTTGCTTGTAAGAGACAGTTACAGCCATATTCGCAATGATACGGATTTCCCATATTTAAGGTGTTTTGACATCTATGAAGGACATTCATGGGCAAACGGCGCGGGCGGCTCCAACGACAAAGGTATTGACCAAGAATCGTCATCAGAAGCCATGAACGCTTGGTCAGGAATATATTTATGGGGTCTTGCGTCAAACAATCAGGATTTAATGGATCTTGGCGCATACGGATACACTACGGAATATGAGGCGACAAAAGAATATTATTTAGACACTTCCGGCGAAATTTATGGCGGCACGCCTTATGCGCATAAAAGTATAGGAATACTTTGGGATAACGCAGCTGAGTATGTAGTTCATTGGAATGCCGGCGGAGAGCCACAGCAGATTATGGGTATTCAGGTGCTTCCTTTAACTCCTGCAATGCTTTACCATGGATATGATACATCTTATGCTCAAAGTTTCTATAGTGAAATGTACGCTAATAGGACTGGTCAATTGAACAGATGGAGAGACATATGGCTTAGATATAAAGCTCTCTTTGACGCCGCAGGCGCATTGACCGATTTTATCGCAGGCGGTTTTTCAGCTGATGATGATGGCACTTCTCTGACTTTTTCTTATCATTTCATAAATTTTTTCAAGGAATATGGTACGGTTGACACAAGTATAGCTGCGGATGGTGAGTCTTTTTGTGTTATGAATAAAGGCGGCACAAAAAGCTATATAGCGTTTAACGCTTCCACAGACTCTTATAAAACCGTTACTTTCAAACCCGTAGGAGGAAGCATGCAAGTTCCCCCTATGACAACGGCCGTAACAAAAGATTTTGTAAATTTTAAATACGATTCTTTAAGAACATTGTGTGCCGACGGAAACAATTACGCTCTATTTATGAACAAATATTCGGATTTAATAACAGTATCAACTGTTTCTGTTCCTTTGATAGATTCAACGTATTATAAGACTCTGCCTTTTGCTTTTACTGTTGAAAATTTGGAAAAGGATGTAACGGGCTATGTCTGGCTTTCAAGCATTACCATTCCCTCGGGATTTACAGCCGATCAAATAAAAATTGCTGTTTACAATTCTGTAAATGAGTTTCCTGAGAAAACATATCCGCCGCAAGATATTATTTTTAAATCCGAAAGCGGCTCTTCCGCGACCGTTTTAATACAATCTACGTTTACGAGAACAGCAACGTACGTTCTAGTTATTCCCACGGGTTTACAGCCGCCCAACTTGAAAATAATAAGCGGTACTTTGACAAATGCCAAAGACACATCCAATGTTTATGCGTCAATAGATCTTTACGATTCACTTAGCAAATCTACCATTACTGTATTGTCGTCTGACGGTTCGTATGAAATAGAAGTTATCGAAGGCAGGAGTTATATTATTACTCCTTTTGCGGACGCATTCAAGTTTGAACCTGAAAATTATTCATTTACGACATACAATACGGATATAACTAAACACTTTAGCGCTTTTCAAGAATATATGCTCAGCGGGATAATCTCTTTTAATGCGAAAGGACTGGGAAATTTAAAAATAAATATTTATGAAAATGAGGGGAGTACCGCTACGATAACAACTGCAATCGATGGCAGCTATCGCGGCGAAATATATTATGGGAAAACTTATACGATAACTCCGCAATCCTCGGAATACGATTTTTTTCCGCCCTTTCAAATTCTTAATACCGTAGGGCAATCGGATTTGAATATGAATTTTTATGCCCAAATAGCGGCCGATAGATTTATCGTTTATCCCAACCCTTATAAACCGTCAAAGCACGGAAATATTGGGATAATGTTTTCAGGTTTAAAAAGCGGGGCCGAAATCAAGATTTATAACATTGCCGGCGAACTTGTTTTTGAAGATAAAACTGCTATTGATGGTCCGTATGCATGGTATGGCGAAAATAATTCAGGTTATCAAGCTGCTTCTGGAATTTATATTTATTACATAAAATCCGGTGGAAAAGTACAAAAAGGCAAAGTGGTCATAGAAAGATAACTCGCAGAGGTATGCGCACATTTTTCAGGAGAAGCTGATGCGGAAAATTTTGAAATTTTTAGTTTTTTTATATATTTGTTTTTTATTGACGGATGCTCAGGCTGACGTTTATGTTTCGAGCGCCGCCGGATTATCAAAGGCAATATCCGATAACGAAAGCGGCATTTTGGTTCAAAATGGAGGATTTTCTCTGGGAAGCGCTATAAACATTGCAAACTATCCCGCACAATTACATATACGCGCCGATTCAACTGCGGCAAATTTTTTTGGCAGCTCTTACGGACAGATATTTGTCATCAACGCTTCCAGTATAACTTTTCAAGATATAAATTTTAAAAATATGCAGGGAAATATTTTTATTGAATCAAAAAATTCATCCTTAAATTTTAATAATACCATATTTGAAAATAATGATTCTGGTTTTGCGCATTCGGCTTTCATGTTTGACAAAAATTCTAAAGTCAATTTTAATGAAAAAACGGAATTTGCCGATAATAAAGGCAGAGATGGCGGCGGTTTTCATACCGCATACGCGGATATGACGTTTAACGGCAAAACTGCATTTATAAATAATAAAGCCGAAAGCGGCGGCGGTTTTTTTTCAATGGGAATATATGACGATGGCAGTTGGAACCGTTCAGCGATTAATTTTAATGAAGAAGTAATTTTTGCCTCAAATACAGCTTCTTTATCGGGCGGGGGTTTTTTTGTTTCTGCAAGCGGCATTAATTTTAAAGAAAGTATCTTCAAATACAATAAAGCGAAAACTGACGGCGGAGCCGGTATTGTTTCCGGCGCAAGCGTAAATTTCGGCGGGGTTGCCTTATTTGAAAAAAATAAATCAGACAGAAATGGCGGTGCTTTATATATTACGATGAATTATGTAGATACCGTTGATTTTCAGTCCACTTCGGAGTTTAAGGAAAATAACTCGGGAGGCAGCGGCGGAGCGATATATATGTACGATTCAGTAGTAAATCTGAAAAATGCAAATTTTACAGGCAATAAAGCGGGAGAAAACGGTGGTGCGGTTTTTCTGCGCGGTGATGCGGAATATGAAAGTTACGCGCAGTTGAATATTAATACGGTTAATAATAGCGCGTCAGACAATAAAACCATTTTTCAGGGCAATATGGCAGCAAGTGAGTCAAACGCCTTATATCTTGCCGAGTATTCAAGAGTAACTTTTATGACGAATACAGGCGCTTCCGTTGAGATATATGATGGCATTAACTCCGATACGAATACGGCTTTTATGGTTATAAAAGGAGCGGGCAATTTTAATCTTTATGCGGACGCTTCTCTTTATAATCTTGAATTAAACACGGGCAATTTTAATCTTGGGCCATCAAGCAGGGTTGAAGTTATAAATTTGGATGTGGATAAAGATTCAGTTTTAAATATGCGTAGTTTGTCGGCTTCAAACCTGTTAAACGTCAAAAATTTTAATTTTGACGGTACTTTAAAAGTTGATGGGAACAAAATAGTTGCAGTGACGACCAAATTGGGAGCAAATAGCAGGCTTGATATACAAACGGATGCGGCTGTAAATGCTTCGAAAAATTACAGAAAAAGGTATTACAAAATTCTCAATTATGAAACATTAAACGGTTCTTTCGGATATATAACGCTTAATAATGGTTTATCTTTGTCAGCGCTGAGTGTTGACAGTTCTATATTGAATATTGACAATTGGCTTGTTGTGTCTTTGAAGGGAAACGACACTTCGACAAAATTTTCTGAAATTTCCGGACTTTCATATAATCAGATGCAGGTCGCAAAAACTTTTGACAGTATTTCTTCCCGGACGATAAGCTTTGACCTTGACGAACAAATCTCAGCTATTGAAGTTCTTGACAATGATGATCTTAAAAAGTCGGCTTTTCTTGACGCTTCGGGATATTTTCTTGCCAATATCATAAGAAGCGCGGCTTTTGAAAGCGGTAAACAGGATATTTATAACAGAATAAGATATCAAGATATCAATACTCGTAACGTAAACGGAATATGGGTGCAGGCAACAGTTCAAAATAGCGAAATTGATGAAGATGAAAATTCGGCTGACAAATATAAAGATTACGAAACAGGCGCTCTTTCCGGATGGGACATAATGTTCGATGATTATGGTTTTCTTTTAGGCGTATATGGAAAATACGCAAAACATCATATACAGCAGGATTTAAAAAATGAAGCGGTGCTTGAAGGTTTTGGTGCAGGCATTTATATGGGAATTCTTAAAGATGATTGGGAAATAAAATCTTTTCTATCAGCCGGTAGGAATAATTTTGTTGCTGAAAGATACATAAATTATGCCTCTCGTACGGCTGAATCAGATTTTTCTGCAATGACCGTTTCGGCTGATTTTGAAGGCGCTATAAGAAGTTATGTTACAGAAGCTGTGTTATTAAGACCTTTTACTGGAATCGAATTTAAAAATGTTGCTTATGATTCTTTTAACGAAAAAAACGCCGGCGGCTTGTCTTTAAACGTCAACAATGGG
This sequence comes from Candidatus Endomicrobium procryptotermitis, assembly GCA_031279415.1. Lineage (NCBI taxonomy): Bacteria > Pseudomonadati > Elusimicrobiota > Endomicrobiia > Endomicrobiales > Endomicrobiaceae > Endomicrobium > Candidatus Endomicrobium procryptotermitis. The sequence continues at coordinate 39,152 of JAITIP010000020.1, forward strand.
AACTATTCCAGAAGCACTGCGCGCATAGGGTTGAGCGTAGGAAGCGATGAAGACGTCTCATTTGAGTGGTATGCTGCAGTTGAAGGAAAATATCTTTTAACCGATGAAACTTCAGAAATAATTTCTTCTTTTGCGGCTGCGCCGGACAAATTTACAAGTAAAGGTGCCAAAGAGGGAAGCACAATAATAAGTTTCGGCGCAGGCAGCTCTTACAGAATTCTGCACAGTTTTAAAATTTTTGCCAATATGAGTTATCAGTATTCTGATGGTTATCACAATATCTATACATCCGCAGGCATAAGAGCGATGATTGACTGAGTAAATAAAAGGGGTTAATATTTTTTTATATTTGAAGCTCGGAGGGGTTATGCAGTTAAAAAAATTATTACTTATTTTAATGTTTTTATTTTTATCTACATCGGCGGCATTTGCGCAGTCTTACGGTTTTGCCGCCAATATCATAAATGCCGTAGGCAGTCGAAGCGACAGAACAAAAATATATGATAAACTTGCGATAGTTACTCATGGCAATCAAAAGTATATCAATGATATATGGCTTCAAACAAAATATGAAAATTTCAATCTTGTAAACGATGAAAACTCAAAAGGTAGTTTTAATGATGATGTCGGCGGTCTAAGTTTTGGTTGTGAAAAGGAAATCTTTAAGAATATTTTACTTGGCTTTTTCGGCAAATATGATAGTCATTCGATATCACAGGAAAATAGCAGGGCTAGTGTTAACTCTTATGGCATAGGCGCATATGGGAGCTATTTGTACGGTGATTTTGATTTTAGAGGGATGCTCAGTTTTTCTGGTTTACAGTATGTCACTTCGCGAAATATAGCAAATAATGATAAAGCGAGAGCCGATTTTAACGGCTATGGAATCGCCGCTGATATTGAAGCTGTTATGTGGTTTGAAATGACTTCGGAAATTAATCTGAGACCTTTTTTTGGTATAAATATATCTCACAGTGGATATGGCAGTTCAAATGAAATCGGAGCAGGCAGCATGAACCTCAATACTGAAGGTGGAAATTTTTTAAGAAGTGCTATGCGCATAGGTGCTGGTTTGAATGGGAAATATGAGAAGTTCGGCTGGTATAGCGGGCTTGAAATGGAATATATAATTTCGGGACAATATACAGAAATAGAAAGTAGACTCAGCGGCACAAATGTTAAAATTAAATCTAAAGGCGGGAAAAATGCTGCCGCTTTGGCAGGCATAAACGCCGGCTGTGATTATGATATAACAAAGCAGATAAAAACTTATGTAAATTTAGGTTATAAAGTTAACTATTCCGTAAGCGATTTCGGTGCAAATACGGGAATTATTTTTATTTTTTGATTCGTTTTAAATATTAAAAATTTTGGTGGAAAAATATGGAAGGACTTGGGAAGTTTCCTGTTTTGACAAGTTTTGCGGCGGGCATATTAACTTTTGTCAGTCCTTGTATTTTACCCTTGATTCCCGCTTTTGTCTCATTCATAACTGGTACGTCCATAGAAGATTTACGTGGATATAAGACTTCTCTCGGCAGCACGTTTTTAAAATCTTTAATTTTTATTTTAGGGTTTAGCACGGTTTTTATAATTTTCGGTATGTCGGCGAGCTGGTTGGGCGGGCTGCTGATTGAATACAGGGATTGGCTGCGTTATGGCGGCGGTGCTGTAGTAATAATTCTGGGCGTCCATATGACCAGCCTTGTCAGGATAAAATTTTTATACAGGCAGGTTTCCGTTTTCGGAAAAATTAAATCTAGCGTAACATGGATAGGCACATTTTTTGTGGGTTCTGCTTTTGTTTTAGGCTGGACTCCTTGTGTTGGACCTGTGCTTGCTTCAATATTGATTTTGGCTTCAACTCAAGAGAACGCTAAAAGCGGTTTTTGGCTTTTGTCGGTCTATTCGCTCGGACTTGCCGTTCCTTTTATGCTTACTTCGCTTTTTATTAACCGCTTTTTAAAATTTTTTAACTTTATAAAAAATTATTACAAAATTATTGAAATTATCTCTGGGATTCTTTTAGTTGCCGTAGGAATACTTATCATTACAGATGGCATGATGAGAATAACAGAATTCCTTTTAAAAATATAGGGCAGAGTGGTGAGAAGATTGGAAATTTAGCGATGACAATTTCCTTGTTTATCATTGTGTGTGTAAGTCGCACCATCTTTACATGAACTCGAAAAGTCGGTTCTCAAATCCCGTCGCGTAATGTCTTAATACGGGGTTGTCAAACTTCTAAGTTTGTGTAGTTTAGTAACTGCATCGGATTTTGTCGGTTCATCGTCAGTATTGCCATAAAAATGAAGAAGCAATCAATAATAAAATAACAGCCGTAACGGAGGCTCAAATGTTCGGGATAGGATGGCAGGAAGTATTGGTGATTCTTATTTTGGCATTGCTTTTATTCGGGGCAAAAAGGCTGCCTGGAATAGCAAAATCGCTTGGAAGTTCCATTCAGGAATTTAAAAAAGGAATGGATGCCAATAATAAAGCCGAAAACGATGAAAAAAGTGAAACAAATAAAATTGAAGATAAAAAAGATGAAATAAAACCACAAAAATGAGAATGAGTGTAACCGACCATCTTGAAGAGCTAAGATGGCGCATAATCCGCTGTGTAATATATATTGCCGCTGCTTCCGCTGTTTCGCTGTTTTTTACTGAAAAGATTCTTTATATTATAAAACTTCCTTCACAAAATATAATAGAAAATTTTTTAATACTCAAACCGGCGCAATCCATAGCTATTTATATCAAAATCGCTTTTTTTTCTGGATTAGCCGCGGCGGCTCTGCCGATTTGGTATGAACTGTTCGCTTTTATAAAGCCTGCTGCTTTAAAAGAGCAAAATATATCCGCAATAAAATGGATGTTTTCGGCGTTTGTTTTATTTGTATCTGGGATGTTGTTTACATATTTTGTGATTTTACCTAAAGCTATCGGTTTTCTTATGGGGTTGTCGCAAAATCTTACGGGAACGCCGAACCAGATAACTTTAACTTCATATGTTTCTTTTGTAGCTGCTTTGATTTTTTGTGGCGGAACGATATTTCAGATTCCTCTTATGGTTTATATTCTTACAAAACTCGATTTGATTACTCCAAAACTTTTGGCGGGAAAAAGAAAAGAAGCATATTTTGTTTTGTGCATAATAGCTGCAGTAATTACGCCGACCACTGACGTTTTCAGTATGGCTTTGTTTATTTGCCCGATGATAATTTTGTACGAATTTGGAGTCATTCTTTCAAAAACGGTCTATAAAAAAAGGATTGTTCCGGGAGGAGAAGTTTATGAACAAAAAGATTGAAAAAGCCGTTTCAAAAGCGAAAAAAATACTGTCGACTGAACTTACAAGAAAAACATTTCTTAAAACTTTGGTTGCCGGCGGCGCATTTTTGGCGTTTTCGTCAAACACGGCAAAAAAAGTTTTTGCCCAAAATGGCAAAACCATTGATCCCAGAAAAAAAAGAGAAACTCCCATTATGGATTATGAACTTACTGCGGTTACGGGCGGCGACATAGAAAAAATAACCCGACAAAGCGTAGATTTGCTCGGCGGAATGGGCAAATTCGTAAAAAATGGGGATACAGTTGTCGTAAAACCAAACATGGGCTGGAACAGAACGCCGGAATATGCCGCAAACACAAATCCAGCTGTTGTTGCCGCTGTAGTCAAAATGTGTTTTGAAAGCGGCGCAAAAACGGTGAAAGTTTTTGACAATACGTGTAATGAAAAAAAACTTTGTTATCAGAATTCCGGTATTATGGAAGCGGCAAAAGCTGCTGGCGCCACCGTGTTTTATATGGATGATTGGAAGTATATGCCGGCAAGATTTATGAGAGTGGACGCTCTTATGCAGGGTTGGCCGCTTTTTAGGGATGCGATAGAATGCAACGCTTTTATTAACGTGCCTATAGCAAAAACACACGGTCACGGAACGCTGACTTTATCGATAAAAAATCTCATGGGCATATGCGGTGGCAACAGAGGCCAGATGCACTGGGAAATGGACAAAAAACTTCCCGAAGTTTACGATTTCGTAAAACCAGATTTAAATATTATAGACGCTTACAGAATACTTACCGCAAATGGTCCACGCGGTGGAAATCTTAAAGATGTTGCGATGAAAAATACGATTATCGCTTCTTCAGACCCAGTTTTGGCCGACAGTTATGTTTCGGAAACTTTTTTTAACATCAAAGGTTCAACCATTGCACATATAAAACGTTCTCAGGAATACGGTTTAGGAAAATTTTATTCTTCAGCAAATACAAAGATTAAAATAGAAAAAATATAGTCATGAAAAAATTAAAAGCCACGCGCGTAATATCGCAGATATTTTTCTTTTTGCTTGTTGCAGCGGCATTTACGGTTTTGACTTTTCCGATTAAATTTATCGATACAAAAGAATTTTTTTTAACTTCGCCCTCCCTTCTTATTTTTTCCGAAATTTCTGCAGTTTACCTGACAAAAGGCATGGCTGTTCTTTTGATTTTTATTATTATTGCATTTCTTTTTGGAAGAGTTTTTTGCGGCTGGATTTGTCCGTTCGGCGCGGTTATGGATTTTTTTGTTTTTCTTTTAAAACCGTTAAGAAAATATAAAGAGTCCAAACCGGACAAAAAGCTTATGATAAAGTATTACGCACTTGCAGTATTTGCTGTTCTTGCTGTTTTGGGTTATCAGTTTGTATGGATTTTTGAGCCTATAACGGTTTTTTCAAGATTTTTTCATCTCAGCCTTTTTCCTTTTTTTAATGCCGTTACAGATAAATTTTTTCAATACATAATAATGAATCATGATTTCGGCGAAAATATATATTATGCAATAAGCAATAACATTTTTTCTGCAAGAAGCATATCGTTTAAATATTCGTTTGCATTTTTTGTTCTTTTTATGATTCCTCTGCTGGCGGCAGCATTTCGTAGACGTTTTTGGTGTAGATATATTTGTCCTTTGGGCGCCTCTTTGGGAATTTTATCAGTAAATCCAAAATTTGCTTTAAGAAAAAAAGCCTGTAGTTCAGATTGCGGCAGATGCGAACAAATATGTCGTTCAAACGCCATAAAGCATGACGGATCGTATATATCAAGCGAATGCGTAATGTGCATGGACTGCACAATATTAAAATGTTATAAGCCTATTGAAAACAAAAAACCCTGTCAAAAAGAGATTGTCCAAAATTCTGGACTTTGTCAGCGGCAAAACAAAGGCATTTCCAGAAAACAGTTTTTTTTATGGATCAGCGGCGCCGTTGCCGCGATATATGTTTTAGTAAGAAAAGCTTATGCTGCTTCGCACTTTTCAAAAAACTCTGTTATTCGTCCGCCAGGAGCGATGAAAGAAAAAGAATTCAAGGCAGCATGTGTTCGTTGCGGAAACTGCATGAAAGCGTGCATAACAAACGGATTACAGCCTGTAATGTTTGAAAGCGGATTTGATGGAATTTGGACTCCGAAAATTGATAATATAACAGGCTACTGCGAATATAATTGTAATGCCTGTGGACAGGTATGTCCAACGCAGGCTATAAAAGCGCTCACTCCGGAAGAAAAGCTGAAACAAAAGCTCGGTAAAGCGGATATAGTAAAAAATGTCTGCGTGCCATGGAAAGACGGAATAGAGTGCCTTGTATGTGAAGAACATTGTCCTGTTGCGGAAAAAGCCATAAAATTCGTAAAAGAAATTATAAACGGGAAAGAAACAGACGTTCCTATTGTCGATGCGGATTTATGTATAGGCTGCGGAGTCTGTGAAAACAAATGCCCGGTAGAAGGCAGAAAACGCGGAATAACCGTCAATCCGATATAAAAGCAGCATAGGCAATACGGTAAAACGCAAAGCTGAAAAGTCAGCAACCGCAAAAGATGCTTTTAAACTCTGAAAAAATAATTTTTGGAATTTTGGCAGTTATGACAAGGTACTATTTTTGTCTTTTAGGCTGGATTTTTTATTGACAAACCGGCAATATTTTTAATAAAATTGTAAAAATCGCTACACAAAATTAGTGTTTTTTTAAACCGCCCTAAAATGGGCGGTTACTTTTCTGTGCAAGGAGAAAACTAATGAGTAATGCGTATGTAAATGCCGTGCTGGAAACCGTTAAAAGAAGGTATCCGGCGGAAGCCGAGTTTCATCAGGCGGTAACAGAAGTTTTAGAATCTTTGGTTCCTGTTATTGAAAAAAACAAAGATTTGCAGGAAGCGGGAATTCTGGAAAGAATAGTCGAGCCGGAAAGACAAATTATTTTCAGAGTACCTTGGGTAGACGATAAAGGCAAGGTACAGATTAACAGAGGCATGAGAATCGAATATAATTCGGCTCTCGGACCTTACAAAGGTGGACTCAGATTTCACCCTTCAGTAAACACCGGCATCATTAAGTTCCTCGGTTTTGAACAAATCTTCAAAAATTCTCTTACTGGACTTATGATGGGCGGAGGAAAAGGCGGCGCTGATTTTGATCCTAAAGGCAAGTCTGACAACGAAGTTATGCGTTTCTGTCAGAGTTTTATGACAGAACTCCAAAGGCATATCGATGCGGACACCGATGTTCCGGCAGGAGATATCGGAGTTGGCGGAAGAGAAATTGGTTATTTATTTGGCCAGTACAGAAGAATCAGAAATGTATGGCATGGCGTATTGACGGGCAAAGGACTTGATTATGGCGGAAGCCTTGTGAGAACCGAAGCGACCGGATACGGCTGTGTATATTTCTGCGAAGAAATGCTTAAAGATAAAAAGACAAATTTTGAAGGTAGAACTGTAGTAATTTCAGGCTCGGGAAACGTTGCCATATATGCCGCCGAAAAAGTTCAGCAGCTCGGAGGGAAAGTCGTAGCTCTTTCGGATTCTAACGGATACATATATGATGCAAACGGAATAAAACTTGACATAGTTAAGAGACTTAAAGAAGTCAAAAGAGAAAGAATCTGCGAATATATAAAGGAAGTCAAAACTGCTAAATATACGGAAGGCAAAGGAATTTGGACTATTCCCTGCGATGTCGCTCTTCCGTGCGCTACTCAAAATGAGCTTGATGGAAATGACGCAAAAACATTGGTTAAAAATGGAGTTATCGCTGCAGCCGAAGGCGCAAACATGCCTTCAACCCCACAAGCAGTAAAAGTTTTCCTTGAAGCTAAAGTCGCTTTCGGTCCCGGAAAAGCTGCAAATGCCGGCGGAGTAGCTGTGTCAGGCTTGGAAATGGCACAGAATTCACAAAGACTTGCGTGGAGCTTTGAAGAAGTTGACAAGAAACTTTACAGTATCATGATAGATATTCATAATAACGCAAAAGCGGCCGCTGAAGAGTATGGAACTCCAGGCAATTTGGTAAACGGTGCCAATATTGCGGGATTTATAAAAGTTGCAAGAGTAATGCAGTCCAACGGCGTAATTTAACAAATTTACATAAACTTGTCGTATATAAAAAGAGGGCGGTAAATACAAATACCGTCCTTTTTCTATGGAAAAGCAGGTATGCGGCTTGCTTACTTCTTTAGTAATTATCGGATTTTAAAATATTTTTTATACAATATATATAATGTCCGTTAAGTTGTTTATGGAGGGGTAAATGAAACGATTATCTCCAAAAGTCTCAATAATCGGCTGTGGGAACGTTGGCATGCGTTATGCTTATTCGATGATAATAAAAGGAATTGCCAGAGAACTTGTTTTAGTCGATTATAACAAGAAAAAAGCAGAAGGTGAAGCCATGGACTTGTCGCATGGCGCACCATACGTGTCTCCGGTAAATGTTTATGCAGGCGATTATTCCGATACAACGGATTCAAATTTGGTTGTTATAACCGCGGGCAGAGGACAAAAGCCTGGTGAGACAAGAATAGATCTGGTTAAGGGAAATGCCGAAATATTAAAAAGCATAGTTCCGCAGTTAGTCAAATATTCGCCAAAAGCGATAATTCTTGTTGCATCAAATCCTGTGGACATTTTATCTTATATCACATATAAAATTTCCGGAAAATCATCTAACGAAGTTATAGGTTCCGGTACGGTTCTTGATTCAGCACGGTTTCGATATCTTATAGGCAAACACTGCAATGTGGATTCGAGAAGCATACATGCTTCGATTCTAGGTGAGCATGGAGATACGGAATTTCCGATGTGGAGCAAAGCGATGATAGGTGGCATATTGTTCAGCCATTATTGTGATGTCTGTAAAAATCAGTGCAGAGAAAATCAAAAAAACAAATTAGAAAAAATATTTACCGATGTAAGAGATTCGGCTTATGAGATTATCGAAAAGAAAGGGGAAACATCTTACGGAATAGGTCTGGCACTTACAAAGATATCAAAAGCCGTGCTGAAAGACGAAAATACTGTTCTGCCTGTTTCTTCGCTTCTTGAAAACTATCACGGCATAAGCGATATATATTTAAGTGTTCCTGCCGTTGTTCACAGAACGGGCATAAGGCAGACACTTGAAGTGGATTTTAACGAAGAAGAATTACAGGCTTTCCTGCATTCCGCACGGCAAGTCAAAAAAATAATCAAAAAAAGTGGTTTTTAAACAAAAAAGCTGTGCGATATAAATTTATTTGTGATGGGCAAGGCTCTGTTGGGTATCATAATTATATGGACAAAGACTTTATAGGTTCTACAACTTTATCTGTAGGATATAATGATAATTTGAACCAGTATAATGGTTTATTTTTAACAGCAGCTTTAGATATGGAACGTCCGAAATATTCGTATGGAAGAAAATACAAGAAAAATTTGTCAACTGCTAAAATTAAACTTCCTGTAGATAAAAAAAGGGAAACTGATTGGAAGTATATGGAAGATTATATAAAGTCATTGCCATATGCAGATTTGATTTAAGCAAAAATGCAGTTAGAGACAAGTGAATTAAAAGCATTAGCGCTGTTGTTTATATGAAAGCGGAACTCGTTGATATAATTTTGAAGGATTCAATGCCGTTAAAAGCAGAGTATTGACCAAGAGAATGATTTCGGAAGGACGTATGAAGTGCAGCCTGTAAAGTGTCAGTATAGACAGTTTATCAGCTTCTGGCATCAATCGCACTATTTTTTTGGAAAGTTTTTATGCCTACTTTGCGCAGAACGCCTTCGCCTTCTGAAAAAGTTTCTATATTAGAATTGTTCTTCAGATATGTGTGTATTATTTTTCTTTCTTTGGCGCTCATCGGTTCGAAACGGTAAATTTTTCCGGTACGGCTTACGTATTCTACGGCTTTATCCGCTAAAACTTTTAATTTCTCATTTTGTTTCTGCCTGTATTTTTCACAATCAAGATTAACTTTTATTTTTGAATTTAAAATATTATTGGCAATTATCTGCGTTAAATATTCAATTGAGTCCAGAGTCTGGCCGTTTTTGCCTATAACATAACCGCTTTCCTCTGTTTCTATTTCGGCATCTAAGCTGTCTGTATTAAATTCAGTTTTTACACTTTTTAAGCACATACCCATTTTATTGATAATTTCCGATAAAATTTTTTCAACCGTTTGACAGGCTTTTTTAGCGTCCACTTCAACAGAAATTTCTTCTTTTTTGCAGTCTGCGCTTTTAGTTGTAATAAGAATCCTTGCAGGTTTTGCTCCCATTAAACCGAACAGCCCGGATGTGCCTTCGTCAATAACTTTTATTTCGGCCTGATTGCGTGTACAGTTAAGTTTTTCCAGTCCTTTTTGTATTGCTTCTTCTACGTTTTTACCTTTCATTTCGATTTCAGGCATATGGTTCCCTCTTTACTTTTTTATTCCCCCACACTCAACCCCAAACTTGTCGTACAAACGCTCATTTAAAGCGATTTTACGCGTGTTTTACCTTTACTGCATCTTTTTTTATTATAAAATATTGTTCTATCATTGAAATCACGCTGTTTGTCAGCCAGTAAAGAACAAGCCCAGATGGAAAAGTCCAGAACATAAACGTGAACACTATCGGCATTATATACATTATTTTTTTCTGTGTAGGATCTGAAGTAGCCGCGGTCATTTTCTGCTGCAAAAACATTCCGATACCCATTATTAATGGCAACAGATTTAAATTGAAAGAGCCCAGATGCATAAACTGGTCGGCTGCGGACAAATCTTTTACCCATAAAATCCAGCCTTCATTTCTGAGTTCATAAGCGTTTCTAAGCATGGTAAAAAACGCCCAGAAAATCGGAAGCTGAAAAAGCATCGGCAGACAACCACCCAAAGGGTTGACTTTTTGACTCTTGTAAACATTTAACATTTCCGCATTAAGTCTTTGAGGATTTCCTTTATATTTTTCTTGAATTTCTTTTATCTTTGGCTGTATGCGTTTCATTGCTGCGGCCGACTTTAAACTTTTTAATGTCAAAGGCATCATGATAATTTGAAGAATAACGGTTAAAATTATGATGGACCAGCCGTAGTTGCCAGTAAGAGCGCGAAAAAAAGTTAAAACGGAAAAAGCTATTTTACCCAAAAAGCCAAAAAAACCGAAATCAACGGTTTTTTCAAGAGCTAAATCATAAGTTTTTAAATAAGTGTATCCTTTCGGGCCTAAATAAAAATTGATGGAATATTCTTTCTTTTCGTCATCTTTGGGCATAAACGCTGTAATAGTCATAGAATAGGGGTGTTTTTTGTCTGTTCTTGAAGGTGTTATTTGGTCGAAATCTATTGATTTTTCAGGTATGAATGCAGCAAGAAAATATCTATTATCTAATGCTGCCCATCTGAACAAAGAAGCGGCTTCTGAGTCTTTTTTAAGTTTTTTCAGTTTACCGGGTTTTCCCGCAGTATAAGCTATTACCCTTGTAGTCGCCGTATTTTCTTTCATCTCTTTCATGTCGGTGCCAAGTCCTGGACCCCATTCGAGTTCTATGCGTGGCATAGAAGCGCTTTCGTTGACTTTTTCAATTATTATATTGAGATTATGCATGTAAGAATCTGGTGAAAGTGAGAAAGTTTTTGTTATTTTCCAGCCTTCGTGAGAGGTATATTCGAAAACTATTTTCTCATTGGATTTTGAAACGATTTTATAATTTGAGCCTGGAAAATTTGCCATAGCCGGGGCAGTCTGCGGAAGAACCAAATCTACCCATTCGCCATTCTTTTCTTTTATAAACCAATTCAATATTGATGCACCTTTGTTTGAAAATATGGCTTTATATTTTTCTGTTTTGACTTCAATTTCTTCTTCTTCAATTTTTATATTTTCTTTAAGAAGTTTTGTATTAGCAGAGTTTAAAGAAAGCGGTTCTGACGGCGAATCTGCTTCCTGAACACTTTGTTTTTCTTCGATTTGCCGCTGAGTTTGTTGCTGAGGCTGCTGAGGAGCAATAAAAAAATACCATATAAAAATAGTTAAAGATGAGCAAACTACAAACAAAATCGTGTTTTTATTCATTTAGTTTTCCTATGGGTTTTTCACCCTTTTGATTTTTCGGTAGTGGAACTGGATCTATGCCGCCTTTACAAAAAGGTTGGCAGCGTATGATTCTTTTAAAAGCCAGAAAAGATCCTTTTAAAAAACCGTAAATTTCTATTGCTTGATAAGCATAAGTCGAACAACTCGGCTGGAAACGGCATCTTGCAGGGAATACTGAAGATAAAACTTTATAATATTTAATTAAAAAAAGCGCTAAACGCTTCATTCTTGCCTCAAGCTTTGTAAAGCCCTGCGCTTTCAAGCGAATTAAGTATAATCTTTTTTAAACTTCCGTAATTCAGCGATGCAGTTTCCGGTTTAGAGATAAAAATTAAGTCTAACCCCGGATGTAACGAATGTTTATTTGTCCTGAAAATTTCTCTCAGCCTTCTTTTTGTTCTATTTCTTATAACAGCTTTCCCAACTTTGTGCGGGGTAACCAGTCCAAGCCGTCTGATGTGCTGCTCTTTATTTATATAAGCCAAAATTTTTACGGCTTTACTATCAATTTTCAATCCTTTTTTAAATACCGTATTGAAATCTTTTTGAAGATGCAATCTTTCGCGGTATGAAAAGGACTGGCTTTTCGGCTGCATTTTAATTATGCACTTATAGTTTTGCGGCCTTTTCTTCTGCGCGCAGAAATCACCCTTCGTCCGCCTGGAGCAGCCATTCTTGCCATAAATCCAATTTTCTTTTTTCTTCTGTCTTTGTTGGGCTGAAACGTTCTTTTCATTTTGTAATAATCCTTTTATTTGTAAAGGTTCAGCTTTTTTGTCCATGAAATGCGGCTTCTATTTACAAAACACTGTGTCCCGCTGTTCCCTTTTGAATATTTAAAAATACTTTGGTATTATATCTAAAATCGCATTAAAAAATCAACTACGGATACAAAGATATGAAAGCAATAATATTTATATTAATATCAGCCTGCTTTTTAGTTTTAAATGTTTTTGCCGCAGACTTGCCTGACATTTCCGGGAAATGGTACGGTCAGCTTAAAGAACACGGCGTATATTTAAAAATAGCGCTTAACATAAAAAAGAATGAAAATGTTTATCATGCCTCGCTCGACAGCCTTTTGCAAAATACTTATAACATTGCGGTAAGCACTTTTTCTTTTGACAATCAGGCTGTAAATTTTACGATTACTGATCTTGTGATTGAATACAAAGGCACACTAGAGAAAAATGGGAACATAAAGGGCATTTTTCGTCAGCATGGACAAGATTTTAATGTGACTTTTTCAAAAACTCAAATCGGAAGACCTCAAGAACCGGCAAAACCTTACCCTTACATTGAAGAAAAAATCGTTTTTGAAGACAAGAAGTCCGGCATAAAAATTGATGGAACTTTAACTTTACCGCATGCCAAAGGCTCTTTTCCCGCAGTAATATTGATAAGCGGCAACGGTCCACAAAACAGGGACGGAGAAATTTTCGGGCATAAACCGTTTCTTGTTATTGCGGACTACCTTACAAATAACGGTATTGCTGTTTTACGATATGACGACATAGGAACCGCTTATTCTTCTGGACATTTCGCTTCTGCGACGATTGCAGATTTTGCCGCAGCAGCAGAATCTGCCTTAGCATATCTTAAAAACAGAAAAGAAATCAATAAAAAAAATATAGGTTTTATTGCTCACAGCGAAGGAGCTGCGTCAGCTTCAATAATAGCCGCACAAAATGAGGATGTTGCTTTTATGGTTTTTCTGTCGGCCTGCGGGCTTCCGGGAAAAGATATAATTGTGAAACAGTATGAACTTATTGGCAAAGCATCAAAAATCGAAAAAAAATATTTTAAAAGAGATTTGCAGATAAATAAAAAAGCCACTGAAATCGTTTCTACTGCGCCGGACATAGGGCAGCTGAGAAGTTTGCTGTTTAACTATCTGGGAAAAACTTTTGACGGTTTCAGCCCTTCAGTTATACCTAGAGGAATTGGAAAAGCCGATTTTATGCGTACCTATACAAATATATACACGACTCCATCGATGATATATTTTTTAAAGTATAACCCCACAGACAGCCTTAAAAGAGTTAAATGTCCAGTATTTGCCGTATGGGGCGGCAAAGATTTGCAGGTATCGGCCAAAGAAAATTTAAAAGCTGTGAAAAAAGCTCTGAAAGCAGGCGATAATAAAGATGTTACGTTAAAAATATTTCCAAATTTGAATCATTTGTTTCAAGAATGCAAAAGTGGTCTTCCTGAAGAATATTCACAAATAGAACAAACTTTTTCTCCTGAAGTTTTATCAGAAATTACCGATTGGATAACTTTGAGAACGGCAAATTAGGATGACAAAAACAGATGCTGAAACAAGTTTAAGAAATGAGCAAGGGAGAGAATATTTTTTTGCATTAGTTGCAAGGAAGTTTGAAAAAGGAAAAAGCAGAAGTTTAAAACTTATATAAATATTTGCCTTATTTGTCGCTGCACACTTTAATTGCGTAATCTTAATTAATAGCAGCTAGAAAAGGCGGTTCTCGGAGTATGTCCCGCTCTTGATATGGGGATAATCTTCCAAAATAAAAGAGGCGGAAATGAAAAAAATTTTATTTGTGATTATAGCAGTTTTAATTGTGAAACAATCGGTATTTTCTCAAGATGCGTTCGAGAAAATAAGTTTTAATTTTGATGGACTTGCACGCATACGTTATGAATTTCTTAACAATAATTCCTCTTTAGGCATATCAAACGATGAACGCGATTATTTTAGGTTTAAATTTTCAGGAGGCGTTTTGGCAGATTTTTTTAGCATTTTTTCGGTTTATGGAAAAGCCACCACGGAAAGCCGTTCATACATATATAATGCTGACGGTGATACTCGCTATGATATAAATGAAGTTATTATTGACAGCCTTTTTATAAATTTTCCAAAACTGTTGGGGACTTTTGACGTAAAAGTAGGAAGAATAGATTTGGCGGCAAATGAGTATGGTGAAGGCTTTTTGTTTGCTGACGGAACCCCTTTGGACGGCTCAAGAACGTTTTATTTTAATGCTGCAAGACTCAGATATACTATGCCTCAGTCAAGTATAGAGTTTATGACAATTTATAATTCGGAATTTGATGAACTGCCAGTTATAAATTCTCTAGACAGAAAACTTAATGATTCGCAGGAATCGGCGCTTGTTCTTTATGCAAGATCTCAGATAACAAACAGATTGTACATAGAACCTTACTATATATGGAAAAATGAAAAAACTGACAACAATATATTGTATTTAAATAAAGATGTATCGATTAACACTATCGGCTCTTATCTAAGGTATGATTTAACTTCAATCGCTTTTCGGGCGCAGGCGGCGGCACAGCTCGGCAATTATGATGATGAAACCGGTCGTGCTTTTGGCGGATATGTTTATGCGGATTTACCGCTTTTAAATATTTTTAAACCTTTAAGTGTTGGATACATATATCTTTCTGGAGATGATCCCAACACTAAAAACGTTGAAGCGTGGAATCCTCTTTTTTCACGTTATCCATGGGTCTCCGAAATTCTTGCCACTTTATATTCGAGCGAGTCTGCTGTAGCGTATTGGACAAATTTGCAGCTTGCAAGAATAGAAGCAAATTTTAAACCGTATAAAAAAGTTTCAATCAACACAAGTTACGATTTCATTTATGCAAACGCTGCCATACAAAATTCGACAAATAACATCTTCGGCGACGGCTTAAATAGAGGAAATCTTATACGCTGCAAAATTTCGTACGGTTTTTCCAATAATTTTGGTGCTTCTGCTTTAGTCGAATATTTTATACCTGGCGATTTTTATTATAAAGATGCACAAGATGCATCTTTTTTCCGTTTCGAATTCGCAGCAAAAATATAAATACAAATACCTGATAATCCCGCGCCAAACATATTTGTTAAAAATTGCCAAAATACAATAAAAATGATAGATAATATCATAATTAAATCGATATGACTTTTTAATTATGGGATAAAAATTATGAAAATGGTTGACGCAAAATCCGAAGCGCAGAAAATCGCTTTTTCGCCGCTGACTTTTCAGGCGGTTCGCTCAATGATAAATCTTGGCATATTAAAAGTTTTAGACGATGCTGGCAAAGACGGCGTGGAGACTTCCGTTGTAGAAAAATCGCTAAATCTGTCGGAATATACAGTTACGACTCTGCTTGAAGCTGCGGAAAGCGCCGGCATTATTTTGGCAAAAGATGGAAAATATTTTACTTCAAAAATTGTCCAGTGTTTTTTATACGACCCGATGACGCGGATAAATATGAATTTTGTTCATGACGTTTGTTATCGGGGCGCTTTTTATCTTCAGGAATCTTTTGCAAACGGTCGTCCGGAAGGTTTGCAAACGTTTGGGAAATGGGCTACAGTTTACGAAGGTCTTTTGCAGCTTCCGCCGCAAGTTCAAAAAAGTTGGTTTGCTTTTGACCATTTTTATTCTGATAACGCTTTTGACGATGTTATCAAAATTCTTCTTGAAAACAGTCCGCAGACGGTTTTTGACATTGGCTGCAATACGGGCAAGTTTGAACTTGCGTTATTTTCAAAAGGGTTTAAAGGGCAGATGACGCTTCTTGATTTGCCGCAGCAGTTAAAGAAAGCCGAAGAAAATTTGAAAGCGGCGGGATTTAGCGGCAGCTGCGTTTTTTATCCGATAGACGTTCTGAAACAGGAAACAAAATTTCCAAAAAATCCAGATGCAGTTTTAATGAGCCAGTTTCTCGACTGCTTTTCAAAAGAGCAGATAATTTCGATAGTTAAAAAAGCTTTTGAGTCGATGAACAAAAAATCAAAGCTTTATATTCTGGAACCTTTCTGGGATAATCAAAAGTTTGAAGCCGCAAAACTTTCGCTCACACACACCTCTCTATATTTTACGGCCATAGCAAACGGCAGCAGTAAAATGTACGGCCGTACAGAAATGGAAAAATACATCCGCGCCGCTGGCCTCCATATTGCAAAAATCCATGAAAATATCGGAACCCACGAATACACTCTTCTGGAATGTGTGAAATGTTATTAAAACTCAAACTAAACTATTTTTTGGCCAAAATAATATAATAGATTATATACAATTAATCTTCTGCTGCTCTTCATAAATTGCTTTTGTCATTCCATAAATAAGCGCCCATACTATGTATTGCAATAAAAATATATAAGGAGTAAAGGTATATGCAGCCGTTTTGCATATTATAACAGCCTTTTAGTATAATCTTTTTGAATACGGAAAAGATAGAGATGATATAAGCCGTGTTAGAGGTCGTAAAATCAGCATATTGTTAACTGTAGGAATGAAAAACCCGTTCCACAGCATGTTGATGACTTTTGCCATTTTAACTTGTGTTTTATTCTAGATATTTTTATGTTAAAAAATTTAGAGTGTTTAACTATTAAAAAAGCAAGCCTGCGCACAGCTGATTATACAGGGGAAAAAATTACAACTTCAAACTCCTATATTATTAAACACAGCAGGTCTGACAATGGCTCAACTAAAATCGAAAAATATTTAAGCTCAAAAGATGTGGCTAAGCCTTTTTTAAAGTGGGTAGGAGGCAAAAGGCAGCTTTTGGAACAGTTAAAAAATTTTTATCCAAAAGAGCTTAAAGACGGAAAGATAAAAAAATATATTGAACCTTTCCTTGGCGGGGGGGGGCAGTGTTTTTTGAAATTATATCAAAGTATAAAATTGAAAAAGCCTACCTTTCAGACATCAATAAAGATTTGATTTTAACGTATATTGTAATACAACAAAAACCGCATAAACTTATAGATAAATTAGCGGATTATCAAAAGGATTTTGATAATAAAAATCAAGCAGAGAGACTGAATTTATTTTTAACCGTTAGGAAAGAACTTAACGAAACGGAAATAAAGATAAACTATAAAAAGCTGACAGACCTATTGATAAAACGGGCGGCTCAATTTATTTTTTTAAATAAAACATGTTTTAACGGTCTTTTTCGGTTAAATTCAAAAGGTAAGTTTAACGTTCCCTATGGGAAATATAAGACGGCGTCAATTTGTGATGCTGAAAATATCTCAGCGGCATCGCAAAGTTTGAATAAAGCGGAAATTTATCAGGCATCTTATGGCGAATGTTATCAAAGAATTAACGATGCTGCGTTTGTTTATTTTGATCCGCCGTATAAACCTATATCGAAAACTGCAAGTTTTACGACTTATACAGGATTTGAATTTGCCGATAAACAACAACAAGAGTTGTCGTTATTTTTTAAGAAGATAGATAAAGAACTTGGAGCAAAATTAATGCTTTCTAATTCTAATCCAAACGATGGCTTTTTTCAAAAAATTTATAAAGGATATAATATTTCAAAGGTTTATGCCAACAGATATGTCAATTGCAACGGCGATAAACGCGGAAAAATCAGCGAGCTGGTAATAACAAACTATTTGAAAAGTACGATAAAATGAATCACAAACCTTGGCAAGCAATTTTTAACAAATATAAAATACAAAAACACGATTTCTCTAAATCGCCTTTTATAATAACGGCAGAGCAAATTAAATCTGCGACAGCGCATTTTAAAACTACTAATGAACGCGAAGTGCGTGTATTGTGTAAACAAGATACAAGAGAATCTCGTCCTGAAGTATTTGTTGAAAATGACTTATTTTTATTACCAATTAAAAATGGCTCTTATGCCATTATACAAGGAGAAGGCTATATTGATATACCTGATATATCAGGCAAAATAAATACTTATAATTCAAAACTTGATTTTGAACTTGAAACGTCTAAAATAGGCAATTCTGAAATGCAGCATCTTGATTTTGCCTATGCTTCAAGTTTAATTAGAACATTTCTAAAAGACCGCTCGCTTGTATTGACTATTCGCGGTAGAAAATATACCCCGTAATTTAAATTTACAGCTGGTAAATTTAATCAAACTATTGTCACTAAAAGTGTCCAAACCGAAGTTGACGCCGGTTATGAAGGTAAAAATTCTATCATTTTAATAAAAGCAAAAAATTCTCAAACAAAAAATACAATTATAAGACAATTGTATTATCCGTATCGCCAATGGCAAATTCATACTTCTAAAAAAGTAAAAGTTTTATTTTTTGAGAAGAGACAAAATATTTATTCTTTATGGGTTTTTGGATTTACAAATCAAAAGGATTATAACAGTATTGTTCTTATTGACAGTGCAAAGTATGAGATTATTGAATGAATATTTTAAGGATAAACTGATTAAATAAAAAATTGCCGACTATTCTGTAATAGAAATATATAAGGAATAAAAGTATATGCAGCCAGTTTTGCATATTATAACAGCCTTTTAGTATAATCTTTAAATACGGAAAAGATAGATGATATAAGCATCGCGTTAAATATTGTAAGTTTAACATATCGTTTATCAACAGCTAATGGAAAAAGTAATTCTTGTCGGGGTTTATAAAAAATGCAGACAAAGCAGGAGGTTTTAACTTCACTTGCGAATTGGAACGACTGTGTAGTACTGACGGAATAATAAGAGTTAAAATTGTTATAATGTTAAAAATTTAGAAAACGGGAAAATATGAACATAGGTGCCGATATAGAAGAAATTAAAAGATTTCAAAAATATGTAAAAGACAAAGAGCGGCTTGAAAAACTTTTTTCAGAAGACGAAATTTCTTTTTGTCTTTCAAAAAAAAATCCGGCGCAGCATCTTGCCGCGCGTTTTGCAGCCAAAGAAGCCATCTGGAAGTCCATAGGTGACAAACATAAAAAACTTATCATAACGGATATATCCATAAAGAACGCTCAGTCAGGAAAACCTGAAGTTTATATCAAAAACAAAAGATATAAAAAAATTGACGTTTCTTTATCTCACGCTGACAAATATGTAGTAGCTGTAGCGATAGCTTTTTAACAATGAATAAAAGAGATATAAAAAATTTTACTTTAAAACTTATAAGAAAGGCAGAAAGCCATAAATATGATTACGGACACGCGCTTATTATCGCAGGCTGTAAACGTATGCCGGGTGCAGGAGTTCTTTGCTGCAATGCTGCATTGCGTAGCGGTGCGGGTCTTGTAACATATGCTGTAAAAGAAAATTTTCTGCAAAATGCATGTTCAGTGTCAAAACCGGAAACAATGTTTTTTATATATAAGAACGTTTCAGAAATTCTTGATTTTATCGTAAAAAGAAAAGTCTCTTCCGTTGTCATAGGGCCGGGCTTAAACGCGGATAGAAGTTTAAAACATTTCATAGAAAAGATTATTTTTTCAGTTAAAATTCCGGTTATTTTGGATGCAGGTGGAATTTCGTCCTTCAGTGGAAAATATGACAGCTTTCAAGAGTCAAAAGCAAAACTTATAATAACTCCACATCTGGGAGAATTCTCAAAATTGGCGGGTAAAAAAGTTCCCAACACTAAAAAAGATAAAATTTTAACTGCCGGCAGATTTGCTTTTGAAAATCATGTTATCTGCATTTTGAAAGGGCATAACACCATAGTTGCAAGTGGAAAAAATATTTATGTAAATAAAAGTGGAACGCCGGCAATGGCAAAAGCCGGCAGCGGAGACGTTTTAAGTGGAATTCTGGCTGCTTTTGTTGGTATTGACGGAGATTTATTTGAATCTTCAAAATTTGCCGTTTATGTACACGGTTTGGCGGGAGAAATATCGGAAAAGGAAAAAGGCAGTTGTGGCGTGATTGCAAGCGACATTATCGAAAATATTCCTTTGGCTATAAGGAGACTCAAATGACTATAGACAATGAGATAATACGGATAAGAAGACATATACATCAATATCCAGAAACGGGCGGTAATGAATATAAGACGGCTGATTTTATAGAATCAAAATTAAAAGCGCTGAAAATACCTTATAAACGCGTTTCAAAAACCGGGGTAATCGGAGTTTTAAAAGGAGCAAAAGCAGGCAAAACCGTTGCTTTAAGAGCGGATATTGATGCTTTACCGGTGCAGGAAGACAATAAAATAGAGTATAAGTCGAAGAACAATGACATTATGCACGCCTGTGGTCATGATGCGCATACAGCGATAATGCTGGGGGTTGCCAAATCGTTGTCCGTCAAAAAAAATAAATTAAACGGAAATGTAAAATTTTTGTTCCAGCCGAGCGAAGAAACTGCTGACGGCGCACAAAATCTCATAAAAGAAGGTGCGTTAAAAAATCCTGATGCAGATGTGATTTTGGGCGTACATGTATGTCCTTGGATAAAATCTGGAAAAATAGGTTTAAGATACGGCGAAATGATGGCTGCCGTAGATAAGCTCAAGATAGATATTGAAGGTGAAATGTCGCATGGAGCATATCCGCATCTGGGCAAGGACGCGCTTATTGCTGCTATGTCGTTTATTAATTCCACCCAGCATATAATTTCAAGGGAAGTCAATCCGGTTTTTCCAGCGGTAATAACTTTTGGGAAAATAACAGGCGGTGATGGGTACAATATAATATGCGAAAATATAGCAATTGAAGGCACTGTCAGAACACTGAACAATGAAGTGAGAAAACTTGTAAAAGAAAGCATTATACGAAAACTTAAAGTTGTGGAACTAGCTTATGGAGTGAAATATAAGCTGAGATATCAGGCGGTAGGAAACCCTTTGATAAACACTAAAGAGATAACAGAATTTTGTCATAAAACAGCAAAAGAGTTTTACGGAAAAACAAACATTGTCATAATCGACAAACCTTCGATGGGCGGCGAAGATTTTGCCGAATACTTAAACGAAGTCCCAGGAAATTTTATGTATATAGGCACGTCAAAAAACAAAGCGACTTCATACCCATGGCACCACAGCAACTTTAATATTGATGAAACCGCTTTGCCTAAAGCGGCAAAATATATAGAGCATAGTGTCGAATCTTTCTTTAAAAAATAAGTATAAATTTTCAATTTCTTTATATTAATATTGTTGCAGATTCTTAAAATTTAGTGTATAAATTAGATATGAACATTAAAAAACTATTGGCTGTCATTAGCTGTACATTTGTGTTGATACCTTTTGCTGCAAAAATCGTATCCTCAAATCAAGTGTATCAATTATGCGTAAACAGTGGAATTATAAGCCATTATGCATCTCTTTCAGGTGTGCTTCTCAAAATGGTTAACAAAATATCCAACGATTTGGCAGATATTGACGCGTTAAAAAATACCTCAGTTCCCGTCAAAGACAAAATGGAAAATACTATGGAAAAGGATTTTTCAGAAGCGGTATTGACTGTTTCTTCTACTTCGGATAAAATAGCAAAAGTAAAGGATAAGGCATTGTTACTTTTTACTTATAACGGCAATTATAGCGGTATTGTCCGTGCAGAAAAGTTTTCTTTTAAAGAAAAAGTTTTTTTTAGCAGCTGGATGCTATTATTAATAACTGTATTGCTGTTATCGGTAAGAAAGAGTGACACTGATATTGCAGCCATAAACTATTTTTGTATATAAGTGACACTCGATTGTCAATTCAATCGGGTGTTTTTCTTTTATAAAATTAAATTTTAATACGGAGAAAATTATGTTAAATCTTTTCAAATCTTTGAAATTTACAAAATTTGTATCGTTGTTTACGGTTTTATGTTTTACCGTATCAAATTTTACGTCAAACGGTTTTGCCGCGTCGCCTGCCGCTGTTGTTGCCGGTGCGCAAAATATCAATGCGTCAGCCGCTTTAAATCCAGAAAATTTCGTTATACCTTTTAACATAGGGAGAATTACGGATTCAGTAAACTTTAATACCAACAGGCTTATCGTACAGATTCAGGATCTTCACGCACATGAAGAAACGCAGCGCAATATAGCAAGCATATTGTCGTTTTTAGATGCACATTATAAAATCAACAATATTTATGTGGAAGGAGCATCTGGTCAGGTTGACACTTCATGGCTTGCCGATATAAAAGACGAATCTTTAAAGGGTTCGATACTAAATTCACTTGTGAGCAAAGGCATTTTAACCGGTTCGGAACTATTTTCGATTACTTCAGGAAAAACGAAAATATTGAAAGGAATAGAAGATAAAAAAACTTATCTTGAAAATTTCCAAAGGCTTATAACCATAGATTCGAAGAAAGAAGAAATAAAAGAACTTTTTCCACCATTGAAGGAAATATTAGCATATCTGTCTGATTCCATATATAGCAATGAGAATAAAAAAATCGACAGGGTAATAAAAAGATACAAGGATGGAAAAATCTCGTTTGGGAAATATTTTGCCTACATGTTAAAAAAAGCGAAAAGTCAAAAAGTGTATTTTGGTTTTTATCCGTCAATAATTTTGCTTTCGCAGATAACAGATGTTCAGAATAAGCTCGATAAGAATAAAATCAACTCCCAGATAGAAAGTCTTATGAATGATATTAAAAACAATTATTCTTATGGCCAATATAAAGAGCTTATCGAAGGTTCTTCCTCTCCAGAAACCCAAGGGATTTTTTATTTTAAACTTGCCAACTTTTATAATAAGTCTGCAGATAAGAACAAGTACAAAGAGCTCGGGAAATTTTTGCAGTTTATAAACTTGAATCAGGAAATCAATCCACTTGATTTGGTTAGTGAAGAAAGATCGCTTATATGGGAAATAAAAAATAATGCAGCGCAGACAAAAAAAGAAAAAGAATTGATTTTTTTAAGTTCGTTTCTAGATATAATCGAAGCATTTTTAGACAACAAAATTTCTTATGTTGAATATAAACATATCCAAAGGGAATTGCCGAAATTTAAAAAATTGTGGACAAAATATACAAGAATGTCTGAAGTGCCGGGACTTGCACAATATTTTCCTTTATTTAAAGAGTTTTATAAAGTAAATGAAGATAGAAATAATATTTTCATAAAAGAAATAAACGGAAAAATTCCTCAAAAAAGCGAAGAGGTTTTGACGTTTTCCAAAGACATGGTAATGACGAATGTTTCAGGACTTTTGCAAAACGCAAAAGAGATAGATATAGTCATAACGGGCGGATTTCATACGCATGATGTGTCAAGAATATTGCAAAATGCGCATCAAAGCTATTTGGTAATAACCCCAAACGTAACACAGGGAGCTGCAGAAGCGGACAGACTTTTTACCGAAGATGTGATGAGAAAGGCGCAGTATATGCCAGCAAACGCTTTTCAAAAAGCGCTCTTGACGGCTGTTGCATCAGAGAATTTTCAACAACTTACAAACAGCGATGACAAAACCATAATAGGAATCTTTTTCCAAAAAAGCATTATAGATGCGCTGGTCTCAAAAGAAGCCGAGGAAAAAGGGCTTGACAAAGAAGAAGTGTCCAAATATCTGAAAGATATGGAATTTCTTAAAGGCGTGCTTGAGTTGGCCGATGAATTAAAAACTGCTATTAAAAATAAAGGAATAACATTAGAGTTGACAGATATTAAGGTCACAGACAAAGGTGAAGGTTATAGAATAACCGCAAATGGAAATGAATATATTGTAAGTGATAAAGGCGTTGAAGATGCCGATCAATATAATGTCAAAGAAGCCAATATCTATGGGATTGCAGGAATTATTACGGGTGCAATTGTTGCCGCCACTTCTGTTTTCGGTATAGTCGCCTCTGTTTCCATAGTTGCTCCTGTAATTGCCGTTTTGGGATTAAGCGTG